>NZ_JAMOKH010000013.1:0-153720 GCF_023656585.1 Bacteroides sp. B1-V-101
GAAGTAGCTATACACTTCTGAAGAGTAGTTATGTCTATATACAAACTTACCCAAGGATACGTTAATGTTCGTAAACTTGGGTAAGATTTTATAGATATTGTTTGGAGAGGACTTAGAATTCACACTCTTTATTATATCTCTGTGTGAATGACTATGATCTTAAAAACAGACCCAGCCAAAGAAAGCTAGTCAAAGAAGCTCTTGAACTTCTTGAAGATCTTCTCCTTCACCGATGTACTCGGCTTGAAGTTGTCCGAAGCCTCCATCTTTTCCAGCGTGCTCTTTTCCTCCTTGTTCAATGCTTCCGGCACATAAATGCTGATATTAACCAGCAAATCTCCCGTACCGTAACCATTGACATTCGGCAGACCTTTGCCGCGCAGACGCAGCACTTTTCCCGGTTGAGTACCCGAGTCGATCTTCACTTTCACTTTTCCGTCGATTGTCGGAATCTCCACGGCACCGCCCAGTGCGGCAGTCGGGAAACTCAGCAGCAAGTTATAGATCAGATCATTCTCGTCGCGGATCAAGTCCGGATGCGGTTCTTCCTCTACGAGAATCAGCAAGTCGCCCGGCACACCATTATGCTTTCCGGCATTACCCTTGCCGCCCATCGAGAGCTGCATACCTTCTGCCACTCCGGCAGGAATCTTCACCGTCACTACCTCTTCGCCATATACGATACCGTCGCCGCCACACTCTTTACACTTGTTCTTGATGATTTTACCTTCACCGTTACAAGTAGGACAAGTGGCGCGGGTCTGCATCGTACCCAGAATCGTCTGCTGGTTACGGATCACCGAACCGCTACCTTTACAGGTCGGACAAATCTCCGAACCGCCGTCGCCTTCGGCACCCGTGCCATGACAGTGATTACACGGCACATATTTTTTCAGTTTGAATTTCTTTTCTACTCCTGTCGAGATTTCTTTCAAAGTCATCTTTACCTTGACACGTAGATCGCTGCCCCGATAGCGACGTTGCTGTGAACCACCGCCACCGAAACCGCTGAACCCTCCGAAGCCGCCGCTGAAACCGCCGCCGCGACCTCCGAAGATGTCACCGAACATGGAGAAGATATCATCCATAGACATTCCTTCGCCACCGAAACCACCGAACGGACCTCCGTTGCCCGCCGCACCGCTTACTCCCGCATGACCGAACTGGTCGTAACGCGAACGCTTGTCCGGATTGCTCAACACGTCATACGCTTCGGCAGCCTCCTTGAATTTCTCTTCCGCTTCCTTGTCACCCGGATTTTTGTCGGGGTGATATTGGATCGCTTTTTTGCGGTAGGCTTTTTTAATCTCTTCTACTGTGGCGGTTTTTGTCACCTCCAGCACTTCATAATAGTCTCTTTTTTCTGCCATGCTTCTTAACTAAACTAACTTTTGTATTTACTCCCCAACTACTACTTTCGCGTGACGAATCACCTTGTCATTCAGCGTATATCCCGTCTGTACGCAGTCCAGAATCTTACCTTTCTGCTCTTCCGACGGGGCAGGGATGACGGCAATGGCTTCGTGATAATCGGTATCCAGCGGCTGGTCTTTCGTTTCGATGACCTTCACACCATTCTGTGCAAGGGTAGCCATGAACTTATTATAAATCAATTCGACACCTTCCTTCACGGCTTTTACGTCTTTGGCAGTTTCCATCGTTTTGATGGCACGTTCAAAGTCGTCGATCACCGGCAGAATGCTGCTGATGCTCTTTTCGCCACCATTCAGAATCAGTTCCGCCTTCTCCTTCATGGTACGTTTGCGGTAATTGTCAAACTCAGCGGACAGGCGCAGATATTTGTCCTTTTGCTCCTCGATGACAGCCTGAGCATCTTCCAGCTCCTTTTCGAGTTGCTCCTCATGAGTCAGGGGAGCGGCCTCTTCTGCCTGATCGTTTTGCGGTTGTTCTTCCGCCGTATCCTTTGTTTCTTCCACATTCAGCTCTTCAGCCATCTTTTCTTTTTCTTTTGGATCCATATCTTATTTTTATTTTTTATTCATAATATCAATTTCCCAAGCAAAAACTTTGCCAATCTGACCGTTTTGCCAAAAAACGTGGCAAAGGTAATACATTTATGCCAGATTGACACATTCCGGATAGCTCATAATTCATTTTAAATGTCTACCTTTGCACGCTCAAATAATAATATAGTAACTGGTAAAATAGTAAATAATAGAAAATGATTACAGTTTCAAACGTTTCGGTGCAGTTTGGTAAAAGAGTCTTGTTTAATGACGTGAACCTGAAATTTACAAGTGGCAACTGCTATGGTATTATCGGCGCGAACGGTGCGGGAAAATCCACCTTCCTTCGTACAATCTACGGAGATCTGGACCCGACGACCGGTACGATTGCCCTGGGACCGGGCGAACGCCTGTCGGTGTTGAGCCAGGACCACTTTAAATGGGATGCTTATACGGTAATGGACACCGTAATGATGGGCCACACCGTGTTGTGGGACATTATGAAGCAGCGTGAAGTATTGTACGCCAAGGAAGACTTCACGGACGAAGACGGACTGAAAGTATCCGAACTGGAAGAGAAATTTGCCGAGCTGGACGGATGGAATGCGGAGAGTGACGCAGCCATGCTGTTGAGCGGTCTGGGCATCAAGGAAGACAAGCATTATACATTGATGGGTGAGCTGAGCGGTAAGGAAAAGGTGCGTGTGATGCTTGCGCAAGCATTGTATGGCAACCCCGACAACCTCCTTCTGGACGAGCCTACCAATGACCTCGATATGGAGACAGTGACCTGGCTGGAAGAATACCTTTCCAACTTCGAGCACACCGTGCTGGTGGTAAGCCACGACCGTCACTTCCTCGACTCCGTATGTACGCACACTGTAGACATCGACTACGGAAAGATCAATATGTTTGCCGGAAACTACAGTTTCTGGTACGAATCTAGTCAGCTGGCGCTCCGTCAGCAGCAGAACCAGAAGGCGAAGGCTGAGGAGAAGAAGAAAGAGCTGGAAGAATTTATCCGCCGTTTCAGTGCCAACGTAGCGAAGAGCAAGCAGACCACAAGCCGCAAGAAGATGCTGGAAAAACTGAATGTAGAAGAAATCAAACCTTCTTCACGCAAGTATCCGGGCATCATCTTCACTCCCGAACGCGAGCCGGGCAACCAGATCCTCGAAGTTTCCGGATTGAGCAAGAAGACGGAAGAAGGCGTAGTGCTGTTCAGCGACGTGAACTTCAACATCGAAAAAGGCGACAAAGTGGTATTCCTTTCACGCAACCCGCGTGCGATGACCGCTTTCTTCGAAATCATCAACGGAAACATGAAGCCGGATGCCGGACAGTTCAACTGGGGGGTAACCATCACAACGGCTTACCTGCCTCTGGACAATACGGACTTCTTCAACACTGACCTTAATTTGGTGGACTGGCTGAGCCAGTTCGGCGAAGGTAACGAAGTGTACATGAAGGGCTTCCTCGGACGTATGCTGTTCTCCGGCGAAGAGGTACTGAAGAAAGTCAGCGTGCTTTCCGGAGGCGAAAAGATGCGTTGTATGATTGCACGTATGCAGCTCCGCAATGCGAACTGTCTGATTCTGGATACTCCGACCAATCACTTGGACCTGGAATCTATTCAGGCTTTCAACAACAACCTGAAGACGTACAAAGGAAATATCCTCTTCTCTTCGCATGACCACGAATTTATTCAGACGGTTGCCAACCGCATTATCGAACTGACTCCGAACGGTATCATCGACAAGATGATGGAATATGACGAATATATTACTTCGGATCATATCAAGGAGTTGAGGGCGAAGATGTACGGTGATAAATAGCGTGTTGTATCAGCCGGATACACTGAATAATGTATAGAAGGTAGTATAAATAGTACCTTACTGTTAAATAAAGGGAAATGCTTGTTGACTGTCGTCACATTGCTTTTCCCTTTCCTTTTGTATATTGAAGTATATAAACTTGTATTGTACTGTTTGTAAAATAAAGTTTATTTAGATGTATTGCTGAGGGAGAGATCGAAAGTTCCAAAATTCCTCCAGCAAAGTCCAGTAAAGTTCAAAAGTCCACTATAGGATTTTCAGAAAACGGAAATTGGATTAAAAACGAGGAAGAAATGAGCAGAGAAGGACTTGGCGGGCATATTTAAATTTTCCCGGACTAAACCTGCAATCTGATTCCCACCATCTTCAAAAATGTGTCTCCATCATAAGAAAATAACGTGAATAGGATGAATAGTTGTTGTTATTTATTGTTGCGTGTGTTGCCGGACGAACCGGAAGATGTTGAACAGTCTTCTTATTTATTCTTGACAATATCAGTCGCACGTATATCGAAGTAGCGTTCGCCATTTTACTATATTACGTTGAACATAATAAAATGGTCAACACCTGCGTGAGAAGCTTTGTCGAAGACACGAAAACGTGCAATCGTCTGACATATCTCGCATCTTTCGGAGAAGCTTAGACAGTTTTTGGGGCTAAAGATTCATGTGTTGCGGGAGAGGAATTAAACTTCTCTAGAAGCGCTGTTTATTATTTAATAAATTAAGGCGTTAATGCTTGAAATATAGTAAGTTATATCGCAGATTGTGTATTCTAAAAATCTAATATGGACTTTCTGGACTTTATTGGACTTTGAAAGGAAGGAAATTCGTGACTTTTCCTTGATTGTCATAAGAAAAAAGAGTTGTGAAAATCGGGAGAAATTATGAAATAAAAGAAAGTTGTGACAAACGAGAAGCTTTTTCTCTCTATGCCAATGACGAAGTGAAATAATTGATCGGTTTTGTCATTCTTTTCTTTCAAATACGCTATGAGCAAATCGAAATTAGCTATTAGCAAAAACAAATTAGCTAATAGCTAATCGAAATATGCTAATAGCTAATTTATTTTCGATCTATCCTCGTATCTTCTACATAGCATAAATCAATGTCCAATGTGGATTATACTTTTTTTATTTCTTATAAATCAACTTGCTCGGCACCCCGTTTCCGAAGAGTTCATCGCCCAGCGTTGTTATCTTATCACCTGTAGCAAGCACATAGCGCAGATTATCGCATCCCATGAACGCTCCGAACTCGATAGCCGTCACGCTCGCAGGCAGCTCAAGTGTTCCGGCAAGCCGTCCGCAGTTGCTGAATACCCGTTGACCGATGGTCTTGAGGTTATGTGGCAGTTTGATCTTCAGGAGATACTTCTTTTGTGCGAAAGTGAAGTCGGGGATAGTCGTCGCATTTGTTTTAGAAATATCCAGAGATACGAGATTCGGCATATAGTCGCGGATTAGTTTGAAGTCGGCGTTATCCAGTTTCCCTTCGATGGTCAGGAAGTTGATGTCCCTGGGTTGCAGACCAGCTTTCATAATCTCGTCTTCCAGTTTGCCCATTGCGCCTACCTGTATGGTGGTTTCCAGCGGTTCACCTTCTATAAATGCAAAGTGCTCCCATCTGTTCTTAAAACGGTAGGCATCACTGCTGCCCAGCGGGATGAAGATGGCGGTCACACTGTCCGCCAGAGCTTCCGGCAGCAGGTTAGGAGCTGTCTTCTTGCGTATCTGACAGATTTTCAAGTTGTCACATCCTTTGAAGGCTGCATCTTCGATATTCTTTATCTTTTCGGAAAGGATCACTTTCTCCAGCGTCTGTTTACCTTTGGTCACTCCGTTCACCACATTCGAGAAAGCGTAGGCAGGGATGAAATTGGCCATATAGATGTAGAACTTTCCGTTAGGATATGTGCCGGCTTTTCCGCTGTACATCTTGATTTCGGCATTGGAGATATCAAGCACTTTCAGGCTGGGAAACTCGTCGCGGAGATGTCTGAAGTCTTCTGCGTTCAGTTTTCCTGTCAGTGTCAGGTGGGTGATGCTGTTGGCTTCTTCTTCCGTCATCATCGAGATCAATGTGCCGGGCTTGCTGACATAATACGTTTTGCTTACTTGTGCGGTTGCTCCCAAAGTACTGGCAGCCAATAAAAAACTTATCAGTAGTTGTCTTATTTTCATAATTATGCAGATTTGTTCAGACAAATATAGGAAAAATAGGTAAGACACGATGTTTTTTTATGTTTTATATCTAATTTTGTAGCGTGATTAACAAAAAGTAAAAATGGAGACAGAAGAAATCAGAGAAAAGAAAGAACCGAAGAGACTTCCCGTATGGGCGTGCATCCTGTTGTTTGCACTGGGGCTTTTCGTCACCTTTGGATTGTATAGTACGATAGGCTTCGGAGTTTTATCTCTGATTCTTGGTGATGAGGCAAGGCACCCCGGATTGTTGGGGCATATGGTGGCGGAAGCCGGTATGCTGCTGGCTGTGCTGACTTCGGCAGTGATTCTGCTCTATTTTGAGCGCCGCCCTTTCTCTGACCTGGGACTGACACTGAAAGGTCATGCACGGGGATTGTGGTACGGACTGCTGGCAGCCATCCTTCTCTACTTGATCGGCTTCGGACTGTCTTTGGCTTTGGGTGAGGTGGAAGTAACCGGTTTTCAATTCGATCCTCTGAATCTGCTTGCTACCTTTGTGTTCTGCCTGCTGGTGGCTCTGGCCGAAGAAATCATGATGCGTGGCTATATACTCGGCCGTCTGCTGCATACCCGGATGAATAAATTCCTGTCTCTTTTTGTCTCCGCACTGCTGTTCGCATTGCTGCACCTCTTCAATCCGAACCTTGCCTTCCTGTCTATGCTGAATCTGTTACTTGCAGGTATGTTTATCGGCGCTTCCTATTTATATACGCGCAATCTTTGTTTCCCTATTTCCCTTCATCTTTTTTGGAACTGGATTCAGGGCCCGATACTGGGCTATCAGGTAAGTGGAAATGACTTTGGGACATCCCTGCTGACGCTGCATCTGCCCGAAGAGAACGTACTGAATGGCGGAGCCTTCGGGTTTGAAGGCTCGCTCATTTGTACAGTACTGATGATTATCTTTACGATTTTAATTGTTTGGTGGGGAGAAAAACGTGAGGCGATCAGTC
Source organism: Bacteroides sp. B1-V-101 (assembly GCF_023656585.1). Lineage (NCBI taxonomy): Bacteria > Pseudomonadati > Bacteroidota > Bacteroidia > Bacteroidales > Bacteroidaceae > Bacteroides > Bacteroides sp. B1-V-101. The sequence goes on from NZ_JAMOKH010000013.1 coordinate 6,962, forward strand.
TTGCTGTACCCCGATCATGCTAAGCTGAATCCGTTTCCGGTCGGTATCCACGTTCATCACTCTGACCATGACATGCTGGTGGATGGACACGATTTCTGTAGGATCGGAGATGTATCGTTCGGCCAGTTGGGAGAGGTGTACAAGCCCGTTCTCCTTGATGCCTATATCGACGAAAGCTCCGAAATTGGTAATATTGCCTACGATGCCCGGCAGAATCATGCCTTCGCGCAAGTCTGCGATGGTGCGCACGTTCTTGTCGAATTCAAATACCTTGATCGCTTTACGCGGGTCGCGTCCCGGCTTGTCGAGTTCCTGCATGATGTCTTGCAGGGTAGGCAGGCCCACAGTCGGCGTGATGTAGTCCGATATCTTGATTTTTTGGCGGAGTTCCTTATTCGCGATCAGTTCGTCTACGCTACATTTCAAGTCCTTTGCCATTTGCTCTACGATGTGGTAGCTTTCCGGATGCACGGCTGTGTTGTCCAACGGGTTCTTTGCTCCGGGAATGCGGAGGAAGCCGGCACACTGTTCGAAGGCTTTGGCACCCATGCGGGGGACTTTCATCAGCTCCTTGCGTGAACTGAAAGCTCCGTTCTCGGCACGGAAGTTGACAATGTTTTGTGCCAGTTGCGGACCCAGACCGGAGATGTACGTCAGCAGATGGCTGCTGGCGGTATTCAGGTTCACGCCTACTAGGTTCACGCAGTTTTCCACTGTCTGGTCAAGGGCTTTCTTCAGTTTCGTCTGGTCTACATCGTGCTGGTATTGTCCTACACCGATTGATTTGGGATCGATTTTTACCAGTTCCGCCAGAGGGTCCATCAGTCGGCGACCGATGGAGACTGCTCCACGTACCGTTACGTCATAATCGGGAAACTCGTCACGGGCGATCTTGGATGCCGAATAAATGGAAGCGCCCTGCTCGCTGACCACGAATACAGGAATCTGCCGGTCGAAGGTCTGATGATTGATAAAGTCTTCCGTTTCGCGGCTGGCTGTTCCGTTGCCGATGGAGATGGCTTCAATTTCATAGGCTTCTATCATCTTGCGGAGTTTGGAGGCCGCTTCACCGGTTTTATTGACCGGAGGATGCGGGTAGATATTCTCATTGTGCAGCAAGTTGCCTTGCGCATCGAGGCAGACGACTTTGCAGCCGGTACGGAATCCGGGGTCGATGGCGAGCACCCGTTTCTGTCCGAGAGGAGGAGAGAGAAGCAGCTGGCGGAGATTCTCCGTAAATACGCGGATAGCTTCGTCGTCGGCTTTTTCTTTGGACTGGGCGGCAAATTCTGTTTCGATGGAAGGTTTGAGCAGACGTTTATATGCGTCGGCAGTGGCTTCCTTTACCTGATGGCTGCATTCATTATTGCCATGTACGAACTGGCGGTCGAGGCGTTCCAGGCAGGCTTCGTCATCCGGACTGATGGATACTTTCAGCAACCCTTCGGATTCTGCCCGGCGGATGGCGAGCAGGCGATGGGAAGTGCAGCGTTTCAGCGATTCGGAGAAGTCGAAATAATCCCGGTACTTGGCGGCCTCTTCCTCTTTTCCTTTCACTACCTTGGCGGTGATTTCCGCCTGACGGGTGAACTGGTTACGTATGGCGTTGCGGGCACGCTCGTCCTCGTTCACTTGCTCCGCGATGATGTCACGGGCACCTTTCAGTGCGTCTTCCGTATCCTTGACGTCGCCTTTGACGAAGGTGGCGGCTTTGGCGGTGAGGTTAGGCTCCCTTTGCAGCATCATGATCATGGCCAGTGGTTCCAGTCCCTTCTGACGGGCCGCTTCGGCACGGGTCTTTCGTTTGGGTTTGTAGGGGAGGTAGATGTCCTCCAGTTCCGTAGGATTCCAGGTGGCGTTGATGCGCTTTTCGAGCTCCGGAGTGAGTTTGCCTTGCTCGTTGATGGTACTGAGGATGGTTTCCTTCCGTCTGGCTATGTCGCACAACTTGTCATGTTGCTCCTTGATGTTCTCTATCTGTACTTCGTTCAGTCCGCCGGTAGCTTCCTTACGGTAACGGCTGATGAAAGGGATGGTGGCACCTTCGCCCAACAAGTGGAGGGTACTGCTGATTTGTCTTTCCGGAATTCCCAGTAATCCGGAAATCATTTGATGAAATAGTTCCATAAACAATTTTTTTGTGAATGAATGAGCGACAAAAATACACATAAATCTGTTATAGCCGACAAGTTTTAGTATATTTGCAAGCTAAAATGAGATAGTAACACTTCAAAACTTACAAGTATGATGAGATATATAGGATGCCTGTTTATCTGTTTACTATGGCTTTTCCGGGCCACAGCGTTATTTGCTGTCTCTAACGATCAGAAACCTATCCTGATTATCTGCTCCTACAATCCCGCCGCTCATCAAACTTCGGTCACTATCTCCGACTATATGGAAGAATATAGCAAATTGGGAGGGAAACGCGATATTATCATTGAAAACATGAACTGCAAAAGTTTCTCCGAAGCCCCGCTTTGGAGCGGTATGATGACGCAGATTCTTTCTAAATATCAAGGGGAGAAGCATCCGGCCCAGATTATTCTGTTGGGACAGGAAGCATGGGCGGCGTATCTGTCGCAACGGGATTCGATACAGGTGAAGGTGCCGGTGATGTGTAGTCTCGTCAGCAGCAACATCGTCATACTGCCTGAGGATACGGTTGCCGGACTGGACGCATGGATGCCGGAATCGGTAGATCTCTTTACCGACCACATGAATATACCGGAATTGAAGTCGGGATTTATCAATCAGTACAATATAGAAGATAATGTCCGGATGATCAAGGCGTTTTATCCGAAGACGGAACACATCGCTTTTATTTCGGACAATACTTACGGCGGCGTCACCATGCAGGCACTGGTGCGGAAGGAAATGAAAAAGTTTCCCGAAATCGACCTGATCCTGATGGACGGCCGGCGGCATACTATCTATACGATTGTAGAAGAATTGCGTCATTTACCGGAGAATACGGTGATCATGGTAGGCACGTGGCGTGTGGATATGAACGAAGGTTATTTCATGCGGAATGCTACTTATGCCATGATGGAGGTTACTCCGACCATTCCGACTTTTACTCCCTCATCGGTGAGCCTGGGGTATTGGGCGATCGGCGGAGTGCTGCCCGATTACCGGAAACTGGGGAAGGACATGGCATTGGCATCTGTACAGATTGATCAATATCCGGCGGATGAACAGCAGCACCTTTCCGTGATTGGCAGCAAGGCCGTACTGGACAGCCGGAAGGTGAAGGAGTGGGGACTGGACCCGGATATCCTTCCTTTTGATGTGGAGATTATTAATCAGACTGTATCATTCTATCAGCAATATACTTATCAGATTTGGTCGGCGTGTGCACTGTTTCTCATCCTTGTGCTGGGTTTGTGCATCTCGCTCTTCTACTATTTCCGCACCAAACGTCTGAAGGACGATCTGCTGAAGTCGGAAAAAGACCTGCGGGTGGCTAAGGACCGTGCAGAAGAATCGAACCGTCTGAAAAGTGCTTTCCTCGCCAATATGAGCCATGAGATACGTACGCCTTTAAACTCCATTGTAGGTTTCTCGGATGTGCTCGCTGTGGGTGGCAATACGGAAGAAGAACAGCAGACCTATTATCAGATTATCAAGACAAATTCGGATTTGTTGCTTCGCCTGATCAATGATATTCTTGATCTCTCACGCCTGGAAGCGAACAGGGTCACGTTGACTTGGGAAGAGTGTGACGTGGTGCAGCTATGCAGGCAGGTGGTGGCATCTGTCAGCGTTTCACGGCAGTCCGGCAATCAGTTCCTGTTTGTCAGCGATTACGAGTCGTTTCGGATGACGACAGACATACAGCGTATGCAGCAGGTGATTATCAATCTGATGTCTAATGCGGATAAGTTCACCAGGAAAGGGCAGATAACACTGGAATTTTCGGTGAATGAAGAGACGGAGATGGCTGTATTCTCTGTGACGGATACGGGGTGCGGCATCCCGAAAGAGAAACAGAAACTGGTATTCGAGCGCTTCGAGAAGCTGAACGAATATGCCCAGGGAACAGGTTTGGGATTATCTATCTGTAAATTAATTGTGCATAAATGGAAAGGGGATATATGGATCGACTCCGAATATACAGGAGGTGCACGGTTCATGTTCTCACATCCGCTTAAAATAGAAAAAGAATGAAACGATTTGCATGTGTTTACGTATGGCTTCTTTACCTCGTGCTTTCAGTTGCGGCACAGGAAAAAGTTGTGAAGCTGAAAATTGTACAGACAAGTGATGTACATGGTAATTATTATCCTTATAATTTTATTACCCGTAAGGATTGGCAGGGCAGTCTGGCACGAATATACGCTTTTGTGGAGAAAGAACGCGAACAATATAAGGAGAATCTTATTTTACTCGACAACGGCGACATATTGCAGGGGCAACCGACTGCCTATTACTATAATTATATAGATACAGTATCACCCCACCTATGCGCGGAAATGATGAACTACATGAAATATGATGCCGGAAATATGGGTAATCATGATGTGGAGACAGGCCGAGCCGTGTTCGACCGCTGGATAAATACTTGTGACTTTCCCGTATTAGGAGCTAATATCATCGATATATCGACCGGAGAACCTCATCTTCCTCCTTATAAAGTCATGGAACGGGACGGAGTGAAAATCGTAATCCTTGGAATGATCACCCCTGCTATCCCTGCATGGCTCTCGGAGAACCTGTGGAAGGGACTGCGTTTCGATGACATGGAGGAGACTGCACGCAAATGGATGAAGATCATCCGTGAAAAAGAGAATCCGGACTTGATGATCGGCTTGTTCCATGCAGGACAGGAGGCTTTCAAAATGTCCGGCAAGTATAACGAAAACGCTTCTCTGAATGTGGCGAAGAATGTCCCCGGTTTTGACATTGTACTGATGGGGCACGATCATGCATGCGAATGTAAGAAAGTGATGAATGTGGCAGGTGATTCGGTGCTGGTCATCGATCCGGCAAGCAACGGAATTGTTCTGTCCAACATCGATGTGACCTTGAAACTGAAAGATGGAAAGGTGCGCAGCAAAGATATAAAAGGAGTATTGACCGAAACGAAAGATTATGGAATCAGCGAGGACTTTATGAAGCATTTTGCTCCTCAATATGACACTGTCCGTAACTTTGTCTCTAAAAAGATCGGTACATTCACCGAGAGTATCTCAACGCGTCCTTCTTTCTTCGGACCGTCTGCTTTTATCGACTTGATCCATACCTTGCAGCTTGACATCACCGGTGCGGAGATATCCTTTGCGGCACCGCTTTCATTTGATGCGAAAATTAATAAAGGAGATGTGTTTGTCAGCGATATGTTCAATCTGTATAAGTATGAGAATATGCTGTATATGATGACTTTATCCGGAAAAGAAATCAAGGATTATTTGGAAATGTCTTATTTCATGTGGACCAACCGGATGAAGTCTCCGGACGATCATCTGCTCTGGTTTAAGGAGAAACGTCGCGAAGGTGCGGAAGACAGAGCTTCTTTCCAAAATTTCAGCTTCAATTTTGATTCGGCATCGGGAATTATTTATACCGTAGACGTCACCAAGCCGCAAGGGGAGAAGATAACGATTGTCAGCATGGCAGACGGCAGTCCTTTCTTCATGGATAAGATTTATAAGGTGGCTTTGAACTCTTATCGGGGGAATGGCGGTGGAGAACTGCTGACGAAAGGATCAGGCATCCCGCAGGAGAAATTGAAAGAGCGTATCATCTTCTCTACGGATAAGGACCTTCGTTTCTATCTGATGAATTATATAGAAAAGAAAGGTACTATGGACCCGAAGGCATTGAACCAATGGAAATTCGTTCCTGAAAAGTGGACTGTTCCGGCTGCCGAACGTGATTATAAGTTTTTATTCGGAGATAGTCAATAAGTAGGCAAAAGTGTTCTTTTTGACAGATAATCTCTCGCCTTAGGTTGAACATCTCATTATTACTGGTATCTTTGTCGCAACCAAAAGAGAGAGTGTATGGATATTCAAGTTGTTCCTAAGATAGGTATTTCTTCGGTAGTTCATTCTAAACATATAGATCCGGATAGTATTGATGTAGTCGGCAATGATATAGCGCTCTTCGACACGGAGAGCGTTACTTCCCTTTATAATGGCCCCAGTAAACTGGAAGTGGTGAGCATCGGACTTTGTCTGGAAGGCTCTACTCGTTTTAATATCAGTCTGCGTGAGTTTGAACTGATTCCGGGAAGAATGGTTATTGCGTTGCCCAATCAGATTATCGAACATCGTCAGTTCAGTTCCAATTTCAGAGGGATTTTCTTTGCTGTATCAAAAAGTCTGTTGGAATCATTGCCCAAAGTTGGTAATGTGCTTTCATTCTTTTTCTTTCTGAAAGATTACCCTTGTTTTGATCTCAATCTGCACGAGCAGGAGATGATTAAGGAGTATCATGCTTTCATCAGAAAGAGATTGAAAAATAAAGACGATAGGTACCGTAGGGAGGTAGTAATGGGATTGATGCAGGGCTTCTTCTTTGAGCTTTGCAATATTTTCAACAGTTATGCTCCGGATGCTTCTGCCGTTGTCAAAAGTAAAAGTCGTAAAGAATATATATTTGAGCGCTTCTATGAATCTTTGGTTCAGTCTTATCAGTCGGAACGCAGCGTGAAGTTTTATGCGGATCAGTTGTGTCTGACGCCGAAACATCTGTCCGGAGTTGTCAAGGAAGTCAGCGGGAAGACGGTAGGGGAGTGGATTGACGAATTAGTGATCTTGGAAGCGAAGGCACTCTTGAATTCTTCGAGCATGAACATACAGGAGATAGCCGACCGTTTAAACTTTGCCAACCAGTCGTTCTTCGGTAAGTACTTTAAGCATTATACCGGTATGTCTCCCAAAGAATACCGGAAAAGCAGATAGCTCCCCAAAATTACAAAACTACAGAACACCTGAACGTACTCGGCTCAATGTTTCCGGTGTCATCAGCAGGTATGAAGCGATGTGTGCCAAAGGTGCCCGTTTGATGATTTCCGGATGAGTTTCGAGCAATAGATTATAACGCTCGCGGGCGGATTCGAAACGCCAGGAATCGGCTTTGGTTTGCGATACAATCAGAGAATATTCCAGTATCTTCCGATAGAACATATTGATTTCCCAGTTTTGCTTTGTCAGCTGCATCATTTTGTCATAAGGGAACAGATAGATGACAGCAGGCTCCAGTGTCTCTATGATCAATCGGGTAGGGACTTGTTTCAGCAGGCTTTCGATACACATCAGGATACAGCCTTCGTATGAGAAGTGTTCGGTAACGTCTTTCCCGTTTTTATAATAATATTGCCGGAGCATCCCTTTCCCGACAAAAACTAATTCATGGGCTACTTCTCCTTCATTAAGTGCGATCACTCCTTTAGGATATTCCTCACGTATCAGGATGCTTTCTATCTGTCGGCGTCCCTCTATACTCATTTCGGGAAAGCGGGAATTTACGACGGCATTTACAGTTTCTCTTAGTAGTGTATCCATGTCATTATAGTCTTGTTATGTGCAAAAGTACTAAAAACGGTTGATATAAATCAAGTTGATTCAAAAAAGATGTATCTTTGTCTCCAAAATAAGGATGTAATATGATAATGAATAAGATAATAGGAATAGCAGCTTTACTGCTTTGTCTGACAGGTTGTGTCAGAGATAATGATGCAATATATTACCCTGTAGGCGATGTGGATATTGAAAGAGGAGGTCCGGCGTTGGAAGTCGGAGAGGGGGATGTATTGGTAGCGCGGAGTTTTAATGAAGAAGATTATGTGCTGGATACGATAGCTCAATATCCGAATGACCCGACTTTGGGTAAACTGACATTTATGATTGACTTGAAAAATCAACAGAAAGATCTGAATGTGGCGGATTTCAACGGCGTGGGTAAATCAAAACTGACCATGAGCCTTGGCTATAAGGATGGTAATTATCCATCAGAGAGTCAGGTCCCCATTTATACTTCTCAGGACGTCACGGCTAAATATGCAGTCAAACTTCGTCTGAAAGGAGAATTGCTTGTATCCGGTGATGAATGGATGATCGATTATGTGTATGCGCAGCTGGCCAGCTTGTTTCAGCCTTATCCGCCTGCGAATTTCCCCGAAGTCTTTATGTGTAAGGGAGGTATGAAGCTGGGAACTTTCGATTCATTCCGAAGAACATGTACATTCGATATCACTTATGATCGTTCCGACCTCTCTTTTAGTCAATTATACTTCAATTTATTTATCAACCTGGCCGGTCAGAAGCGGGAAAACAGAGTCCGACTGCGGATTGATAAAGAGTCTTACTTTGAATTGTACGAGCAGAGTGAAGAAATGTAAGTAAGCAGCGTTTTTCTTCATTTGTTGGCGGGTATCCATGTGAAACACAATCGTTTTACATGGATATAACATTCTTTTACAGAAAAAACTTTGAATGCTCAAATAATTATTAAATCTTTTAACATCTTAATACAATATCAATAAGCATATCCTTCTTTTTTTAATTATGCTTATTTTACCTCTTCTACTTTATATTCATCCTTCACTTTCCTGCATTTAAAGACGCAGTAATCCGGATTATTTAAAGCGTTATCAAGGCTTTGTGGCAAAACGATCTCTTTCGTCTGTTTGTTGATTGCTATCAATGCGTAATAAATACCTTCTTCTTTGCATTGTTCAATCAATACCTTTTTCAATTCTTTTACGTTATATTCCATTTCTTGAGATATGAACATAATAAAAAAAGCCTCTTACTTCAATGTAAGAGGCTAACTAAAATAGAGTAGTGGGTACGAGAATCGAACTCGTATTACATGCGTGAGAGGCATGTGTCCTAACCGTTAGACGAACCCACCGGCTTTTGATAGATTTAAAAAGAGCCAAGTCTATAAAACTTAGCTCTTTTTATTTAGAGAATCTTGCGGAAGCTGGGGGATTCGAACCCCCGGTACGGTTACCCGTACGTCAGTTTAGCAAACTGGTGGTTTCAGCCACTCACCCAAACTTCCTTGAACCCGCATTCTCTCTCAAATGCGGTGCAAATATAGGGGGAACTTTTGGACTACGCAAATCTTTTAGCAAGATTTTTTTTACTTGTTTTTTGATGAAAGAGATAACTTGCTATGTTTCAAATGTTAAACGGATTATTTTTTTTGAGAATATTTTTTCTCACTATTCATGGGAGAAAACGATTACCTTATTAATTATTATAGAAGCCTGTGGTGTCATCAGATTTTTCACATCAGTATTTGCCATTTTACGTTTGTCTTCATGGCTTCTTGAGAAGTTTATTAAAAAAAGAGCATAAAAAAAGGCTATCTATCCCAGACAGCCAATCTTTTTGTTAACCTTAAATCTAATACTATGAAAAACACATTGCAAATATACGGAGTTTTGTGATATCTGCAAATAAATCGGGCTAAATGGCTTGATTTATAACATTGATTAAATAATTGAATGTTTGATTCAATGTTTATTAAGGTTCTGGAGGGCGGAAGCGTGTCTTCTTAGCTATTTAGGAATCTGTAAGGTATCCAGTACGTTGGGGGAATTTACCTCTTCCATTAGGTGAATTCCCCTAAACAAGTAGGAATTTTCAATTTCATAAGGAGAATTCATTCCTTACTTTTGTAATATCGAAAGATAAATGATAGGATTAATAAAGGAACCATTAAAAATAAAGGAATATGAAAACGAACGCATTTAGATACTTAGGACTGGCTTTAATGGCTGTGTTAACGTTGAGTCTGACTTCTTGTGAAGTAGAAATCGATAGTTTTTATGATGATGATAATATCGGTGGTGGTTACTATAATCGTTCTTCTGATTTATGTAGCCGTACATGGGTGAGTTTTTATCGGGATGTGGACGGTAACCGTTGCCGTCAGGAACTCGACTTTTATTTGGACCGGACAGGCGTTGATTTTATTCGGGTGGAATATCCTAATGGACATGTGGAGACATTCGAATATTATTTCCGTTGGAACTGGGAGAATTATGCACAGACTTCCATTCGCATGGATTACGGTCGCAATGATGTATCTTACCTGGATGATGTATACATCGGAGGAAATCGATTGAGCGGTTATCTGGATGGTCGGAATAATTTCGTAGAATATACAGGTAGGTGAGATAATAGCCGGCAGATGGAAAGTGCCGGCAAATGAAAAGAAAATGATGATTACACAAAAGATGACAGGTAGAGAGATTTCGGATAACGACAGGTAGAAAGATACCACATGGAATAGGTTGAAAAGGTAAAAAGCGATAGGTGGAGGTGACAGGTAAAAAGATTGCGGATAACAAACAGATAATTTAAAGGATAACATATAAGATTTCAGGATATTAAGAATTTAGAGAAGAGATAGGGCGCGAAATGAAAGCTTAAAAGTTTTGAATGGGACTAAATAGTTTTTATCTTTGCGCCCTATTAGTATGTTTAATTCATGGAGTGGTTATATAATCTGTTTCTCGAACATTCTGCCTTACAGGCAGTTGTGGTGCTTTCACTGATTTCTGCGATTGGGCTGGGGCTGGGAAGAGTGCATTTCTGGGGAGTATCTCTGGGAGTCACTTTTGTTTTTTTTGCAGGTATCCTTGCCGGACACTTCGGGCTTTCGGTTGATCCACAGATGCTGAATTATGCAGAAAGTTTCGGACTGGTTATTTTCGTATATTCACTGGGGCTTCAGGTAGGGCCCGGTTTCTTCAGTTCTTTCCGGAAAGGAGGGGTGACGCTGAATATGTTGGCGTTGGCCGTAGTTCTGTTGGGTACTTTGCTGACTGTTGTTGCCAGTTATGCGACAGGTGTGTCTCTTCCTGATATGGTGGGTATCCTTTGCGGAGCCACGACTAATACTCCTGCCTTGGGAGCTGCGCAGCAGACACTTAAACAGATGGGCATAGAGAGCAGTACTCCGGCTTTGGGGTGTGCGGTAGCCTATCCGATGGGAGTGATCGGTGTGATTCTTGCCGTACTGCTGATTCGTAAATTCTTGGTTCATAAAGAAGACTTGGAGATTAAAGAAAAGGATGATGCCAACAAAACCTTTATCGCAGCGTTTCAAGTACATAACCCCGCTATTTTTAATAAAAGTATCAAGGATATAGCTCAGATGAGTTATCCGAAATTTGTGATTTCCCGTTTGTGGCGTGACGGTCATGTCAGTATTCCTACCTCCGACAAGGTATTGAAGGAAGGCGACCGCCTGTTGGTGATCACAGCGGAAAAGAATGTCCTGGCTCTGACAGTACTTTTCGGTGAACAGGAAGAAAATACGGACTGGAACAAGGAAGATATAGACTGGAATGCAATTGACAGCGAATTGATCTCGCAGCGTATCGTCGTAACCCGCCCCGAACTGAATGGAAAGAAACTTGGCTCATTGAGACTAAGAAACCATTATGGAATCAATATCAGCCGTGTGTACCGTTCGGGTGTGCAACTACTTGCCACTCCGGAACTGATTCTCCAGCTGGGCGACCGCCTGACAGTAGTAGGTGAAGCAGCAGCCATTCAGAATGTAGAAAAAGTATTGGGAAATGCAGTGAAAAGTCTGAAAGAACCTAATCTTGTTGTCATATTTATAGGCATCGTATTGGGATTGGCATTGGGAGCGATCCCGTTCTCCATACCGGGAATCAGTACTCCCGTGAAGCTGGGGCTGGCAGGCGGACCGATTATCGTGGGTATCCTGCTGGGAACTTTCGGCCCACGGATACACATGATCACTTACACTACCCGCAGCGCCAATCTGATGCTGCGCGCGTTGGGGCTTTCCATGTATCTAGCCTGTCTTGGTCTGGATGCCGGTGCTCATTTCTTTGATACCGTCTTCCGTCCGGAAGGATTACTTTGGATAGCTTTGGGAGCCGGGCTGACAATTATCCCGACAGTTCTGGTCGGCTTTGTCGCTTTCAAGATTATGAAGATAGATTTCGGCAGTGTATCCGGTATGTTGTGCGGCAGTATGGCGAATCCGATGGCGCTGAATTATGCCAACGATACGATACCGGGTGACAATCCTTCCGTCGCTTATGCTACGGTATATCCGTTATGTATGTTTCTGCGTGTGATCATTGCGCAGGTGCTGTTGATGTTTTTATTGGGCTGACGATGAACATTAAAGGCTGGAATTTGTAATAAGTAGATGATAAATCGTTATATTTATAACGATAAACGATAAGTCCATAAATAGTATATTGTAAATAGTAAAATAGTACATATAATGACTGCTCAAAGTAATATAACTCCTGAAAGCATAGTTGGCGATCTCCGCTACTTGCAGTTGCTTTCCCGGAGTTTTCCTACTATTGCCGATGCAAGTACGGAAATTATTAATCTGGAGGCTATCCTGAATCTGCCTAAAGGAACGGAGCATTTCTTGACAGACATACACGGTGAATACGAAGCCTTCCAACATGTATTGAAGAATGCTTCGGGTGCGGTAAAACGCAAAGTGAACGAGATTTTCGGCAATACCCTGCGCGAAGCGGAGAAGAAAGAACTCTGCACGTTGATCTATTATCCGGAAGAGAAAATTCAGCTGGTAAAAGCCCGCGAGAAGGACTTGGACGACTGGTATCTGATCACTCTGAACCAGTTGGTGAAGGTTTGTCAAAATGTATCTTCCAAATACACCCGTTCCAAAGTTCGAAAATCCCTGCCTGCAGAGTTCTCTTATATCATTCAGGAATTACTGCACGAAACGTCTGTCGAGCCGAATAAGCACGCATATATCAATGTCATCATCAGCACCATAATCTCTACCAAGCGGGCGGATGACTTTATTATAGCCATGTGCAATCTGATTCAGCGTCTGACCATTGACTCTCTTCATATCGTAGGCGATATATACGACCGTGGTCCCGGAGCGCACATCATCATGGATACTTTGTGCAATTATCACAACTTCGACATTCAATGGGGCAACCACGATATCCTGTGGATGGGAGCCGCTTCCGGCAATGACAGTTGCATAGCCAACGTGATCCGTATGTCCATGCGCTACGGCAATCTGGGTACTCTTGAAGATGGTTATGGAATCAATCTGCTTCCTTTGGCAACTTTCGCCATGGATACTTATGCCGATGATCCGTGTACCATCTTTATGCCGAAGATGAATTTTGCCGACACCAATTACAATGAGAAGACTTTGCGTCTGATCACCCAGATGCACAAGGCGATTACGATCATCCAGTTTAAGCTGGAAGCTGAAATAATAGACCGTCGTCCGGAGTTCGGAATGAGCAACCGGAAGCTGTTGGAGAAGATCGATTTTGAGCGTGGAGTCTTTGTGTACGAAGGCAAAGAATATGCCCTGCGTGACACAAACTTCCCGACCGTAGATCCTGCCGATCCTTATCGACTGACCGATGAAGAACGGGAACTTGTGGAAAAGATTCACTATTCGTTTATGAATAGCGAGAAGTTGAAGAAGCACATGCGTTGCCTGTTTACGTATGGCGGAATGTATCTGGTTTCCAATTCCAATCTTCTTTATCATGCTTCGGTACCTTTGAATGAGGATGGCAGTTTCAAGCATGTCAAGATACGTGGTAAGGAGTATTGGGGACGTAAGTTGCTCGATAAGGCCGATCAGCTGATTCGTACTGCATACTTTGACGAAGAAGGAGAGGATGATAAAGAATTTGCGATGGACTATATCTGGTATATGTGGTGTGGTCCGGAAGCTCCTCTGTTTGATAAGGATAAGATGGCGACTTTCGAACGCTATTTCTTGGAAGACAAGGAGATACAAAAGGAAAAGAAGGGATATTACTACACGCTTCGCAATCGCGAAGATATCTGCGATCAGATATTAGATGAGTTTGGGGCATTGGGACCTCATTCTCATATCATCAATGGTCATGTGCCTGTAAAGACAATTCAAGGTGAACAGCCGATGAAGGCAAATGGCAAACTGTTCGTTATTGACGGAGGATTCTCCAAAGCCTATCAGCCGGAGACGGGAATTGCGGGCTATACGCTTGTCTACCATTCTCACGGGATGCAGTTGGTGCAGCATGAGCCGTTCCAGTCTAGGCAGAAAGCTATTGAAGAAGGATTGGATATCAAGTCAACCAACTTTGTACTGGAGTTCAATTCGCAACGGATGATGGTGAAAGACACCGATAAAGGGAAGGAACTTGTGACGCAGATTCAGGATTTGAAGAAGTTGCTTGTGGCTTATCGCATCGGGTTGATTAAAGAGAAAGTATAAATAAGTAATAGGTAATAAGTATTAAGTATTAGGTAATAAGTATTAGGTATTAACCGTAGCTGCCATTTAGAGACGTATCTGTCTGTCATTCAGACGACTGTAAGGAGGAAGAATCTCTTCTTTGTGACTACAAAAGAGGAGATCCTTCGACAAGCTCAGGATGACAGATACTTATGCTCGTCATTATCGAATTGTTTCACTTTGATAAAGTGATGAAAACTTTGAATGACAGATAGATATACCTCTAAATGATAGCTACGGTTAATACCTAATACTTATTACCTAATACTTATTACCTAATACTTATTACCTAATACTTAATACTTATTACCTATTACTTATTAATCAGCCTTAGAAGAGGACAATACCTGCTTCTATGATCGCTCCTTTATCGAAATTACCGGATTTGTTGTAATACCGTGTCAGTCCGTAACCACCGGTGGCAAAGATGCCGAATTTCTTGCTGATCTGATATTCCAGATTCGCTCGTGCCTGCAATCCATAAAGGCGTCGGGGAATCACTTCACCCTTGTTGGAGCACGTTTCTATATGCTGGAATCCGAGGTCACCGCTAATGGACAAACCTTTGTAAACAGGTACCGCCAATCCGGCACGGTAAGACGTGCTGATAGAAAATTTATCGTTCAGATTCTGATCGAATGCACCCACTCCCAAGATCGTATAAAACAGTTGGTTCTTGAAACGCACTCCTATGTTGGCGGGCGTGACGTTACCGCCATATACCATCATTTGTATTCTTGTATCGGGATTCGCGTTCACGAGGCCGAGTTGTAATCCTTTCATATCTTCCCTGTAGTAATTGACCAGACCGATCTGAAAGCCATGAGCCTTCGTCGCATAGTTGCATAACCCGATCTGTGCGCCATTCAGGTCTTTTGCGGTGATATTGGCGATACCGGCAATCTGCAGACCGTTCATGTTTTCGCCTACCACATTCAAGAGTCCGGAAGTCATCATACCGTTGAAACTCTGTCCCGTGATATTTGACACGCCGGAAAACTGAAATCCCGAAGCCATGTTTCCCGTCACATTCATCAGACCGCTTATCATTACTCCCGAGTTGTTGTCTCCACCGATGCCGGTAAGTCCCGAAATAATGACCCCCTTTGAGCCGTCGCCTGTGATATTCACTAGTCCGGCGGCGGAAAGCCCTACGGTGTTGTTTCCGCTGATATTGCTGACACCCGCTATCTGAACACCCCGCATCGTACCACCGGCAAGATTGGCTAATCCTGTGATCTGTACTCCGTTCATATCTCCATGAATGACGCTTCCCAGCGCGTTGATGCCAACGCCGTTGAGACGGTTCAGCGTAGACAGCAGACCGAGGTTTACATAAGTCGTCTGAGTGCTGTCATACGGCTGTGTGCAGATGTCTTTCCATAAGGAAAGGTTGATGCCCGCACTCTTGTTCTGTGCCGGCAAACAAACGGCAGCCATCAGAACAGCTGCCGTGAATATTGTCTTTATTATCTTCATCTTTATTATAACTCTTTTTTTCAGTTTAGGTTCACAGAGTATTCCCTTAATCCTTCACTTCCTTTATCCTTTCGCTTCCTGATACAGATAGCGTTTGATGCTCTTCTTCGGGGTCTTTTCAAATTCTTCAGGATATATCTTCATTTTTAGTATTTGGCTGTATGCCGGTAACATGGCGTTCAGTGCTACGCGGTTTTCTTCCATTACCCGTTCGATGTCCTCATTCTTCAGACCATGGGCGAATGCTTCGTCAAAGTCCGGATAAACCAGTCCGACGAGTTTCTCGTTCTGCTGTACGATGATACTTTCCGATACGTATGGCAGATTGTTCAGTTTATCTTCGATTTCTTCGGGGTAGATGTTCTGTCCGCTGGCGCTGAGCAACAGGTTCTTGCTGCGTCCCTTGATGGTGATATTGCCTTCGGCGTCCATCAAGGCGAGGTCGCCTGTGTGCAGCCAGCCGTCTTTGTCGATCACTGCTTCTGTCGCTTCGCTGTTCTTGTAATATCCCAGCATTACGTTAGGCCCTTTGCAGACGATTTCGCCAACGATATTTTCCGGATCGGAAGACAGCACCCGTACGTCCATACGCGGCGCGGCTTTTCCGCACGAACCCGGCTTGAATCTTGTCCAGTCTTCGTAGCAGATGATCGGACCGCATTCTGTCATGCCGTAGCCTACTGTATAAGGGAAGTCTATCATTTTAAGGAATTGTTCCACCTCCTGGTTGAAAGCTGCTCCACCTACGATGATTTCTCTGAAGTTTCCACCGAACGCTTTGATCATTTCTTCGCGTATGGTTGCTTTTATCTTGTCGTTGATGATGGGTACTTTGAGTAAGATTTTCATGGTCGGCGTTTCCAGTTTCGGGAGTACGCTCTTCTTGATAATCTTTTCGATGATGAGTGGAACGGCGACGATGAGATTCGGTTTTACTTCTTCGAATGCCTGGAAGATAATCTTCGGACTCGGCATACGGGTGAGGAAGTAGATATGGCAGCCGACGGAGAACTCATAGAGGAACTCGAAGGCCAGTCCGTACATATGTGCCATAGGAAGCATGGAGACGATCTTGTCTCCGGCTTTCAGTTCGAGCACTTCATACGCGAACTTGGTGTTCGACCAGAGGCTGCGGTAGGGGAGCATGACTCCTTTTGAGTAGCTCGTTGTGCCGGACGTGTAGTTGATTACTGCCAGTTCTTCGGGTTCATCCTTATGGTATTCGATGTGTTCTTTGCGGAAGTTCTTCGGATATTTCTTGCCGAACATTTCGTTCAGATGTTCACGTGCGTGCGTCAAGCGTTCGCTGCGTGATACCAGTAAGGTGAAGTCGTTCATCATCAGAATACCTTCCAGCAGGGGCATTGCCGATTCGTTGAGGTTTTCCCACACCATGTCTCCTACAAATAGTAATTTGGCTTCGGAGTGGTTGACGATGTTGTGCACATTGTCCGCCTTGAACTCGTGAAGGATGGGGACGATGACTGCTCCATACGTCAGTGTGGCGAGGAAAGTGACTCCCCAATGGGAACTGTTTCGGCCGCAAACGGCGATTTTGTCTCCCTTGCGGATTCCGCTTTCTTCAAAGATGATATGGAGTTTTTCGATTTTTCGAGCAACGTCTTTATACTGAAGGGTGGCTCCCTTATAATCTGTCAGGGCGTCTAAGTCCCAATTGTTCTTGATACTATTTTCAATGTAAGCTATAAAACTCTTTTCCATTGTTTTTGCACATTTGGTATTAAATTGTGCAAATATAGTAATTAAATTAAGAATGAAGAATTAAGAATGAAGAATTTTTGGAAATGGGGAGTCTTGGGGTAATAAGGGACTAAGATGTGGAAGTATGGGAAAAGTGTTGGGAAGTATAGGGGAAGGAGTTGTGCCACGCCTTTGGCACAAGTGTTTCCGGCCTGTGGCACGATTGTTCCTTACAGGTGACATTACTGTTCTCTCTATAAGAAAGGGAAGTTATCAATGCTTGTTAGGGTCGATAAGAATGCATGGTAATGTCATTAACAATGCTTGTTAAGACAGTCCACAATGCATGTCGCAGTCATTAACATGGATTAATCCGAAAAACCGGTTGTTTTCAGTCTGTTCCTAATGAGCTGAATTAGAAGTCGGTAGTGTCTTACTTCTCCTCCTTCGGGAAGGAGGAGTACCCGTAGGGGGAGGTGGTAGGTAAGCATATAACTTAATTTATTATTATTAGTTTATGTGTTCACCTACCACCTCGGTCTTCGACCACTCCTCCTTCCCGAAGGAGGAGAATGTAGATACTACCGACTTTTTAGTCAGCCCCAATGCGGATAGTTCTTTTTGAATTTATTTCAAGTACCATTCGTACATTCTCCGTACTCCTTCCTCTATTTCTATTTTGTGATGCCATCCCAAAGAGTGTAGTTTGGACGGATCGGTCAGTTTGCGCATAGTGCCGTCCGGTTTGCTGCTGTCGAAGGTTAGTTTGCCTTGATAGCCTACCGTTTCTACAATTCGTTCGGCGAGTTGGCGGATGGTGATTTCCTTTCCCGTTCCGATGTTGATATGGCAGTTGCGGATATCCTTATCACCTTCTTTGTAGGTATCTTTGAAATCCACATGCTCCATTACAAATACACTGGCGTCGGCCATTTCTTCACTCCAGAGAAACTCGCGCAGGGGAGTTCCTGTGCCCCACAGAGTCACTTCCGTTTCGCTGATACCGTATTTGCGGAGGATATTCAGAATGTCCGCCTTGGGGCTGTCGCCATTGACACCTTCTACGGGACGTTGATTCAGGTCCTTGCGGACAGCTTCCCAGTCTCCTTCCTTCAGACAGTGCGCAAGATGAATCTTACGGATCATGGCAGGCAGGACATGGCTGCGTTCCAAGTCAAAATTATCATTCGGACCGTATAGGTTGGTCGGCATCACAGCGATGTAGTTCGTGCCATATTGCAGGTTGAAACTCTCGCACATTTTCAGTCCGGCGATCTTGGCGATGGCGTATGGCTCATTCGTGTATTCCAGTGGTGAAGTCAGCAGGACTTCTTCTTTCATCGGCTGTTCGGCGTCACGCGGATAGATGCAGGTGCTGCCTAGAAACAGCAGTTTCCGGACGTTATGACGGAAACTTTCACCGATGACGTTCTGCTGTATTTGCAGGTTCTTATAAATGAAGTCGGCACGGTAAATACTGTTTGCCATGATGCCGCCTACGAATGCAGCAGCCAGAAACACATACTCCGGTTGCTCTTCGTCGAAAAAACGGCGGACAGCTACACCGTCGAGCAAATCCAGTTCTTGATGCGTACGCCCGATCAGATTGGTATATTCCTTATCCTGTAAATTCTTCCAGATAGCAGATCCCACTAGGCCGTGATGTCCTGCTACATAGATTTTAGCATTCTTTTCCATGATTAAGTATCATATATGAACACGGATTACTCCGGTTATGCGCATCTTCTGTAAAAAAGGAAGATTGTTTAATCGGCGTAATCCGCGTTCGGTTTGAGATCTGTTAGTGCTTGGTAGCGATCATTCTTCTTACTTTCTCCATGTCATGGCGCACCATGATGCTTACCAGTTCTCCGAACGATGTCTTCCTTGGGTTCCATCCCAGCAATGTCCGGGCTTTGGTAGGATCTCCTAACAGTTGTTCCACTTCTGCCGGACGGAAATATTTGGGATCAACCTCTACCAATATTTTTCCGGTAGCCACGTCGATACCCTTTTCGTCCACGCCTTCGCCTTCCCAACGAAGTTCGATGCCTGCCTCCTTGAATGCCAGTGCGGCAAATTCGCGTACGGTGTGCATCTCTCCGGTGGCGATTACGAAATCTTCCGGAACGTCATGCTGAAGAATCAGCCACATACATTCCACGTAATCTTTCGCATATCCCCAGTCACGGCGGGCATCCAGATTACCTAAATACAGCTTGTCCTGCTCGCCTTGCGCGATACGTGCGGCAGCGAGAGAAATCTTGCGGGTAACGAATGTTTCGCCACGACGTTCGCTTTCGTGATTGAACAAGATGCCGTTAACGGCAAACATGCCATAGCTTTCGCGGTAGTTCTTGGTGATCCAGAAACCGTACTGCTTTGCCACTCCGTAGGGAGAGCGGGGATAGAACGGAGTTGTCTCCTTTTGCGGAACTTCCTGCACCTTACCGAAG
This sequence comes from Bacteroides sp. B1-V-101, assembly GCF_023656585.1. Taxonomy (NCBI): domain Bacteria; kingdom Pseudomonadati; phylum Bacteroidota; class Bacteroidia; order Bacteroidales; family Bacteroidaceae; genus Bacteroides; species Bacteroides sp. B1-V-101. The sequence goes on from NZ_JAMOKH010000013.1 coordinate 26,848, forward strand.
AGCTCGGAGGTGGAAGCCTGATATATCCTTGTTTTCTTTTCCAGTCCCAGGATGCGTACGGCTTCGAGCATACGCAGTGTGCCGATAGCGTCCGCTTCGGCAGTATATTCGGGCACGTCGAACGATACCTTCACATGACTCTGTGCTGCCAGATTGTAGATTTCATCCGGTTGCACCTGCTGTATGATGCGGATCAGTGAGCTGGAGTCCGTCATATCGCCGTAGTGCAGGTTGATGGTACGTTTTTGTTTCATGTCGCGTACCCATTCGTCAAAGTACAAATGCTCGATACGTCCGGTATTGAATGAGGAAGAACGACGGAGGATACCGTGTACTTTGTAACCTTTTTGCAAGAGAAATTCGGCAAGATAAGAACCATCCTGTCCGGTGATGCCTGATATAAGGGCTGTTTTCATATTCCTTTATTTTTTATTTGAAAATACGGGGGACAAATTTCGTTATTTTATGCTGTATATGCAAACCAAGTCTGTTTTATTTTCCCGTTCCTTTTCCCATTACTTTGTCTATGATCAACGCGATGGCTCCGTCGCCCGTCACGTTGCAGGCAGTCCCGAAACTGTCCATGGCGATGTAGAGTGCGATCATCAGCGCCTGTGCCGACTCGTCGAAGCCGAGCATCGATTGCAGGATACCGAGTGCCGCCATGATGGCTCCTCCCGGAACGCCCGGTGCGGCTACCATCGTGATGCCCAGCATAAAGATGAATCCGGCAAATAGCGGGAAGTCGAACGGCATTCCTTGCATCATCATCAGTGCCAGTGCGCAGGCCACGATTTTCAGCGTGCTGCCGGACAGGTGAATGGTGGCGCAGAGCGGAATCACAAATCCTGCAATGTCGGCGGATACTCCGTTCTTCTTCGTCTGCTCCAGCGTCACCGGAATGGTGGCGGCGGACGATTGCGTGCCCAATGCGGTGAAATAGGCCGGCATCATCCTGCCCAGCAACCGGAACGGATTCTTACGGACGAAGAGTGCTGCAATGGAATACTGAAAGACGAGCAGGAAGATATGTAACAGAAAGATAACTCCGATGATTTTGATAAAGACCATCAGAATGGCATATACTTGTCCGGAATGAGTCATATTCAGGAAAATGCCGAAGATGTAAAGCGGCAGTAAAGGCAGGATGACCGCACTGATCATGCGTACGATGATTTCCTGAAAATCCCGTGCTACACTCTTCAGAGCATCGCTGTGCAGTGCCGCCAGTCCCAATCCCAGTGTGAAGGCAAGGATCAATGCCGTCATGACATTCATCAGCGGAGGGATGGATACGGAGAAGTAGGGGAGAATGCCGTGCGCTTCGCTGACTTCTTCGAGCGGCGCGCCCACTTCGATGAGCGAGGGGAACACGGTGACACCGGTGAAGTAGGACAGGAAGCCGGAGAAGAGCGTCGCACCGTAAGCGATGAGGGCGGTGACAAGCAGCATCTTTCCCGCACCTTTGCCGATGTCGGCAATGGCTACGGTGACCAGTCCGACGATAATGAGCGGGATGGAGAAGTTAAGAAATTCACTGAAAATTCCGTTGAACGTAACGAATATTCGTACCAGCGGAGCCGGAAAAATAGTGCCAATGGCAATCCCCAAGATGATAGCAATAATGATGCGTGGCAGCAGGTCGATCTTGATTTTCTTCATTCTGATAGTTATTTGTTGACCACAAAAATAGTATTTTAATCCAAAACTAGCGAACAAATGTGCTTTTCAAGTGTTTCTTACATAAACAATATTTTAAAATATATAAGATATGGCAAATCAGAATAAAACAGATATCGGGTTGATCGGTCTGGCAGTGATGGGTGAGAACCTTGCTTTGAATATGGAAAGCAAGGGCTGGCACGTCTCTGTTTATAATCGTACCGTCCCCGGAGTGGAAGAAGGAGTAGTAGACCGCTTTATGAATGGTCGTGCTAAAGGTAAAAACATTGAAGGTTTTACAGATATAAAGGCTTTTGTGGAATCAATCGCCACCCCTCGCAAGATTATGATGATGGTACGTGCCGGCAGTCCGGTAGACGAACTGATGGATCAGCTTTTCCCTTTGCTTTCTCCCGGAGATATTCTGATTGACGGTGGTAATTCTAATTACGAAGATACCAATCGCCGTGTAAAATTAGCTGAATCGAAAGGCTTCTTGTTTGTAGGAAGCGGAGTGTCGGGCGGTGAGGAAGGTGCGTTGAACGGTGCTTCCATCATGCCCGGAGGATCGGAGAAAGCGTGGCCGGAAGTGAAGCCTGTCTTGCAGAGCATCGCGGCGAAAGCGCCGGACGGAACTCCCTGTTGCCAGTGGGTAGGCCCTGCCGGGTCGGGACATTTTGTGAAGATGATTCACAACGGTATCGAATACGGTGATATGCAGTTGATCGCCGAGGCTTACTGGGTGATGAAGAATCTCATTGATCTGACGAACGAGGAGATGGCGGACGTTTTTGCCCGTTGGAATGAAGGGAAGTTGCGCAGTTATCTGATTGAGATTACTTCTAATATTTTGCGTCACAAGGATAAATCCGGTGGGTATCTGATCGATAAGATTCTCGATGCCGCCGGACAGAAGGGGACGGGAAAGTGGTCTGTCATCAATGCGATGGAGTTGGGGATGCCGTTGGGCTTGATTGCCACGGCGGTGTTCGAACGCAGTCTCTCGGCTCAGAAGGAGTTGCGTCATCTGGCTTCCAAGCAGTTCTTGTGCAAGCATACATTGCCTGTATATAATAAGGCGGAATTGGTGAAGGAGATATTTTCTGCGCTTTACGCTTCCAAGCTGGTGTCGTATGCGCAGGGCTTTGCTGTGTTGCAGCGGGCTTCTGATGCTTTCGGATGGAATTTGGATTTGGCCTCCATTGCCCGTATGTGGCGTGGGGGATGTATCATCCGCAGTATTTTCCTTAATGATATAGCTGCTGCTTTTGAGGCGGCGGATAAGCCGAAGCATTTGTTGCTGGCTCCTTACTTCCGTGAGGAAATCAAGTCTTTGCTCCCCGGATGGAAGAATCTGGTGGCGGAGGCGATGAAGGAGGAATTGCCTGTTCCGGCTTTCTCTTCGGCTTTGAATTATTTTTATTCGCTGACTTCTGACAATTTACCTGCCAATCTGGTGCAGGCGCAACGTGATTATTTCGGTGCGCATACGTTTGAGAGGAAGGATGAGTTGCGCGGACAGTTCTTTCATGAGAATTGGACGGGGCACGGAGGGGAGACGAAGTCGGGGACTTATAATGTGTGAGTACTTTTCTTTTGCCTTGATGCAAAAGAAAGGTACCAAAAGAAAAAATCAAGGCTGCACCTACGGAGCTACTCCGGCCGCATCTCCGGCTAAAGGGCAGGAACTCGCTCCGCTCAAACAGCCTGCCCTTCTTCACGCCGGAGATACAGCCTCCGCTTGACGCTCCTTCGGTGAGGCCGGGAGACCGTTCGGATGGTAAGTTGTAGGTGGGGGTAGTAGTGGGTGTGTGGGTGATTATGCGTTAGGGCGGTTGGTTGAGATTGGTCGGTTTGTCGGTTGGTTGAGGCTGGTCGGTTTAGGTGCGGTGATGGATAGATAAAAGGTAAAAAGTTAAAAATACGACGATGGATAAATTTGCAATGATTATTTTTGGTGCTTCGGGCGACTTGACTAAACGCAAGTTGATGCCTGCATTGTACTCTCTGTATCGGGATAAACGGCTGACGGGGAGTTTTACTGTTCTGGGAATTGGGCGTACTGTCTATTCTGATGAAGATTACCGTTCATATATACTTGGGGAGTTGCAGCAGTTTGTAAAGGCTGAAGAGCAGAATTTGGAGCTGATGTCTTCTTTTGTGTCTCATTTGTATTATTTGCCGATGGATCCTGCGAAAGTGGAGGGATATTCGCAGTTGCGGGAGCGTTTGGTAGAGCTTACGAAGGAGGTCGATCCGGATAATTTGTTGTTCTATCTGGCTACTCCGCCTTCGCTGTATGGGGTGGTGCCTTTGCATTTGAAGGCGGCCGGGCTGAATACTCCTCATTCTCGTATTATTGTTGAGAAGCCATTCGGGTATGATCTGGAGTCGGCGCTTGAGTTGAATAAGATTTACTCTTCTGTGTTTGATGAGCATCAGATTTATCGTATCGATCATTTTCTAGGCAAGGAGACGGCGCAGAATGTGCTTGCTTTCCGTTTCGCCAATGGTATTTTTGAGCCGTTATGGAATCGTAATTATATTGATTATGTGGAGATTACTGCTGTAGAGAATCTGGGTATTGAGCAGCGTGGAGGTTTTTACGAGACGGCGGGGGCTTTGCGGGATATGGTGCAGAATCACTTGATTCAGCTCGTAGCCCTTACGGCTATGGAGCCGCCGGCGGTATTCAATGCGGATAATTTCCGGAATGAGGTAGTGAAGGTTTATGAGTCGCTGACTCCGCTTACGGAGACGGACTTGAATGAACATATCGTTCGCGGACAATATACGGCTTCGGGCAATAAGAAGGGGTATCGTGAGGAAAAGGGAGTGGCTCCCGACTCGCGTACGGAGACTTATATTGCGATGAAGCTGGGCATCAGTAACTGGCGTTGGAGCGGGGTACCGTTCTACATCCGTACCGGTAAGCAGATGCCGACGAAGGTGACGGAGATTGTCGTTCACTTCCGCGAGACGCCCCATCAGATGTTCCGCTGTTCCGGCGGTAACTGTCCGAGGGCTAATAAGTTGATCCTTCGTTTGCAACCAAACGAGGGTATTGTGCTGAAGATCGGAATGAAGGTTCCGGGTGCAGGTTTCGAAGTCCGTCAGGTGACGATGGATTTCAGTTACGCACAGTTGGGCGGCGTGCCGAGCGGTGACGCTTATGCCCGTCTGATTGACGACTGCATTCAGGGAGATCCGACCTTATTTACTCGAAGTGACGCTGTAGAGGCTTCCTGGAATTTCTTTGATCCGGTCTTACGTTATTGGAAAGATAATCCGGACGCACCTTTGTACGGCTATCCGGCAGGTACGTGGGGACCTCTCGAAAGTGAAGCTATGATGCACGAGCATGGGGCAGACTGGACCAACCCGTGTAAGAACTTAACAAATACAGACCAATATTGCGAACTATGAAACTATCTGTTTTCCCGTCGTCTATGGAGACAGCCCGTTCGTTGATATTCCACTTGGTGGATATCATGAATGCTGAACCGGACAAAACGTTCAACATAGCAGTGAGTGGTGGCAGTACTCCCGCCTTGATGTTTGATTTATGGGCAAATGAATACGCTGATATTACTCCTTGGAAGCGTATGAAACTTTATTGGGTAGACGAACGTTGCGTTCCTCCCGAAGATTCTGATAGTAATTATGGAATGATGCGTTCCCTGCTTTTGGGGATAGTGCCCATTCCTTACGAAAATGTATACCGCATTCGCGGTGAAGAGAAACCGGCAAAGAAGCAGCCCGCTATTCCGAACTTGTCAGCAGGCAGGTACCCAAGAAGAATGGTTGGCCCGAATTTGACATTGTGCTGTTGGGAGCGGGAGATGACGGACATACTTCCTCTATCTTCCCCGGACAGGAGGCTTTGCTCTCTTCCGACCAGATTTATGTGACCAGCACTCATCCCCGCAACGGACAGAAACGCATTGCAATGACCGGATTCCCGATTCTGACTGCCCGCCTTGTTATTTTTCTGATTACCGGAAAAGCGAAGGCGGAAGTGGTGGAAGAAATCTGCCACTCGGGAGATACGGGACCGGCGGCTTATATAGCGCATCATGCGGAGAATGTCGAACTCTTTATGGATGCCGGAGCCGCGATGTATGTGCGGAATGACTGAAAAGAGAGAGACAATATAAAGACAAAGTATATTATATATAAGAAGAGAGAGTAACATTGGAGAAGAGAGAAGCTCACGGGGTCGAAGCCGGGAGCTTCTTGCCTATGTAGCCATTCGGTTTTATCACCGGATATATCTTATGGGCGAAACTAAAAAACTAAAATTAAAAGAATATGAATCCATTTCAAAATTCGTTCGGCGGTCATATCCCACAGGATGTGGCCGGAAAACAGGGAGAGAATGTAATATTTATAGTCTATAACCTGACAGATTCCCCCGATACGGTTGATAAAGTAAAGGATGTATGTGCCAATTTCTCGGCAATGATCCGTAGTATGCGCAATCGTTTTCCTGATATGCAATTCAGTTGCACGATGGGATTCGGGGCTGATGCGTGGACGCGGCTTTTCCCCGATAAGGGTAAACCGAAAGAGCTGAGTACTTTCTCCGAGATAAAAGGGGAGAAGTATACAGCTGTTTCTACTCCCGGTGATTTGTTGTTCCATATTCGGGCGAAGCAGATGGGGCTGTGTTTCGAGTTTGCTTCTATCCTTGATGAGAAGCTCAAAGGGGCTGTGGTGTCTGTTGATGAGACGCATGGGTTCCGCTATATGGATGGTAAGGCGATTATCGGCTTTGTGGACGGTACGGAGAATCCTGCTGTCGATGAGAATCCCTATCATTTTGCGGTGATAGGCGAGGAGGATGCGGATTTTGCAGGAGGCAGTTATGTGTTTGTGCAGAAGTACATTCATGATATGGTTGCGTGGAATGCGCTTTCGGTGGAACAGCAGGAAAAGGTGATCGGACGTCATAAGTTCAATGATGTGGAGCTGTCGGACGAAGAGAAGCCGGAGAATGCACATAATGCTGTGACCAATATCGGTGATGATCTGAAGATTGTACGTGCCAATATGCCGTTTGCCAATACTTCGAAGGGGGAGTATGGTACGTATTTTATTGGGTATGCTAGTACATTCAGCACGACTCGCCGGATGTTGGAGAATATGTTTATCGGTAGTCCGGCGGGGAATACCGACCGCTTGCTCGATTTCAGTACGGCAATAACGGGGACGCTTTTCTTTGCGCCGTCGTATGATTTGCTGGGCGAGTTGGGTGAGTAAATCACCGGACGGTGCGAATCTGATAAAAACGTGGTGGGAAGTTCGGAAAAGATGGTTATGTTTTCCGGATTTCCCACCACGTTTTGTTCTTTGAACTCTGTTTCTTTTTGTACTTTCTCCCGAATTTCATGAAATAAAGGGGAAAAAGTGAGAGGAGTGAGAGAGGATTTCTAACATTCGTATTTTTTTTAGTTGAAAATTAGAGAGTAGAAACAGTGAAATAAAAATATAAAAGTTGCAATTCCTCTCTCACTTCCCTCACTTTTTTGGGATAAACTTCTTTTTCCTATGCCCTTTGTACTATTGTCGGATCATTGGGAGATTTCTTTAAGAAATCGTTTCTGATAACGTATGCATCCATCTTCTCTGTATCGAAGGGGTTCAGTAAAGAAGCTATTTCGGCTTTGCTCAATGAGGGATTGAGCCATTTTACTTCTTCCTCTTGGGTGAGTATGGCGGGCATCCGGTGCTTGGTGTTATCGATGTAATCGGTCAGCGAATTGGTGTCAGTGGTGATGATGGAGAAAGTTTCGTGTTCCTCTCCCGTATCCTTGTCCAGCCAACGGTCGTAGATGCCGGCCATCGAGAAGATAGGTTCATCTTTCACATATATATAATAAGGTATCTTGTTTGCTCCTTCATGCCTCCATTCAAAGTAGCCGGTACTGGGCACTATACACCGTTTCTTCATGATCGGTTCTCGGAAAGACGGTTTCTCGAAAATGGTATCCGCACGGGCATTGAGTGTCATCTTTCTTATTTCTGTCGCATCCTCTTCGCTTCTTACCCAGAAAGGGATGAGTCCCCAGTTGAAAACCTGTACTTCGTCCGAAGAAGTAATGATGGGATATCTGGGGAAAGTGAACGCATTCACATGATACTGTTCGTCAAGAATGCTTTGGTATATCTCGACTACATCCGATTGGCGTCCGTAACGGGCGGCAACTTTGATGGCTTTGGCTGACATGGAGTTGTGGAAACACATATTATCTGCAATTAATGTTTATAATTTGGTTGATATCAGTAGTATAACGTCCGGAGAGCTGTTCTTGTTTGAGCATCCATTCTCTTCCGTTGCCTTGCACGGCCAGTTTGATGCGTTGACCGTGTTCACCGTTGATCTTGTCTATGATTTGCATGAGTTTATGATGCTTCTCACGGTCGACGGAATCAAAAAGTCCGAGTTGCGCATCTTCTGTTATTTCGGTGATGATGACGCCTGCCTTCTTGTATTGATAGCCTTGCATGAAGATGTTTTTCAGTCCGATAAGTGCGTAATGGATAATCTCTTGCGTGTCATTGCTCGGTACGGGAAGATGGATGACGGTGTTCTTCCAGTATTGCGGAAGGTCTTCCCGAAAGTTATTGGTGTGGATAAATACCAGGAGAGAATGGGCATACGCTTTCTGTTTCCGGAGCTTTCGGGCACAGGTCGATGCGTGTGTGGCGATGGCTTCTATCAGGGTATCGATGTCGGAGATCATCTTTCCGAAAGACCTGGATGTACAAATCTGTTTCTTTGCCGGAGGAATGGATTCCATGCGGATGCAGGAAATGCCACGAAGTTCCTTCCAGGTGCGTTCGCCTGTCACGGTCATTTCTTTGCGCACCCATGCTTCGGGAAGTTGGATGAAGTCATAAGCCGTCTTTACCCCTTGCTTTTCGAGTTTGGCGGCTTGCTTGTGTCCGATGCCCCAAACATCTCTTATCTCTGTCTGTTGCAGGGCTTTGAGATGCTTCTCTTCTGTGTCGATGATGCACACCCGATTGTATGCAGGATACTTTTTCGCAAATTTATTCGCTATTTTGGCGAGCGTCTTTGTGGAGGCTATTCCCAGACTCATGGGGATGCCGGTACCACGGGTCACGCTGTTTACGATGTTTGTCCCCAGCGGTTGCAATTCCTTTATGCCGTCCAGATTTAGAAACGCTTCGTCTATCGAGTAGACTTCGATTTCTGGAGCCAGTTCGGTAAGTATCGACATGACTCGTCCGGACATATCGCCATATAGGGTATAGTTTGACGAAAAGACGGCGATTCCGTGGCTGTCTATCAGATTCTTAATTTGATAGGCGGGGACGCCCATCTTAATTCCCAGTTCTTTGGCTTCGTTGCTGCGCGCTATCACACAACCATCATTGTTGGAAAGTACAATGACAGGTTTTCCGTTGAGAGCCGGATTGAATACCCGTTCGCAGGAAGCATAAAAGTTATTGCAATCTATTAGTCCGAACATTATCTTTTCCTCCGATTCTTTTTGATTGTAAATGTAACGATTCCCCAGATCATGAAGTCATTCTCCTTGGTTACTTTTATCAGTGGATAATCCGGATTGGAAGGGACCAGCCAGATAGCTTCCGGTTCCAGTCTCACTCTTTTGACGGTGAACTCGCCATCGATAAAGCATACTGCCAAATCATCATCCATCAGCTCCAATGACTTGTCGATGACCAGTATGTCACCTTCTTCTATTCCTTCGTCTCTCATCGAGTCTCCCGTCACACGTCCGTAGAACGTTGACGCCGGATGACGGATCAGTTCTTTGTTCAAGTCAATCGCCTGTTCCATATAGTCCTGGGCAGGGGAGGGGAAGCCGGCCTTGATTCCTTCATCGGCAAATTGCAACGGAAGGCTGCTGGATATATCTATCTTATGTATCTCTATTTGTTTGTTCATAACTTGTTTGTTTATTACCCATGTGTATTCCCTATAAACAAACGGAGTCAAGTCTTTGCTCGCAAAAAGAAATGCATTAAGATTTAATAGAATATAAAAGAGCTTTATGTATAATCAAACTTTATGTTATTTTTCTTTGATTTAGTGCTATCGTTCAGCTTGTTCTATAAATAGATAAATAAAAAGTGCTTCCTAGATCGTCCGCCGACGAGGAAGCACTCAACACAAAAACTAAACTAGACACATTTTTGGAAATCTAGTTGTATATTCTGTATATCAATTATATAGTCCTGCTTTTTTTTATGGTTCGACCATAATTCGACCATTTGATGTTTTATGTACTATCAAGATTTCTATATTTCATATTTTATATTACTTTAAATATTATATTTGCGCATTGTCAAACTAAAATAGTGCGTTTATGAAATCGTTATTAAAAAATGTCCTAAGAAGGATAAGTAAAAAACAATCTTCTAAAGAAGATAATGCAACAGCCTTTTATCCCCAGTGTTGTGCAAAAGTGGATGATTCCGCTCGTATGCGTATAAAAATGTCTTATGACCAAAATGTAAAAGAAACTATATCAAGCTTGAAAACACTTGCTAATGATATGTCTAGTGGCTTTGTTACTTTTAAAAAGTTTCAGACTAGGCGTTATCAATACAACCCGGATGCAGATGCAACTCTATATGCTTCAAGACTGCTTCGTGCAGCTTCTATATTGGAGTTCCTATTAACTGATCCTGATAATAAATCTTAGAGATTCATTTTTTCAGCTAGAGCAGAGAGCCCTATCAGTAGTTCAGTTATATTTTTGGCTTTTCCGACAACATCATCAACTTTCGCTGCTGTATCAGGGCTTAACTCCTTTTCTAATCGTTCTAGCTGCATTTGAAATGTATCAAAACTTAATATATATAAGTCTCTTTCAACAGTGAATCCCCCTTTTTCTGCAAAATTGAATATTTCAAAATTCAACGTAAGATATTCAATACCATATCCTTTATAGTCAATAAATCTCCTATTTTTGAACTCCTCTAAAACTATTTCATATTGTTCTTTACTGATCCTAAGGTCTGGTATATCTTTATAATTTAGTTTAGCTGTTCTTTTCCCGTTTGCTACAACCAAAATATAATTTAATACTTTATCCTTCTCTTCAGCTGTTATAACTAAAGGATATTCTCTTTCATCTTTTGGGGGTACAGTTCTAATTGGGCGCATATTTGAAAAAAATATTTATTCTATTGTTTATATAGTTTCATTCTAGTATCACTGTAATACATTATATCTTTTTCTATTTCGCAGGGAATTGTTAAGTTGTCTTTTTCTACTATTAGATTCACTATATTGTTATTTATAGAGTATTTACCTGATACCGTTTCTTTCCATTCATATTCTAAATCCTCATTATCATCTGCAACATTATATATTGTGAAAGATTTTAAACCAAAAGATATAGCGAAGAAAGGTCTTAAATAAGGAGTTCCTTCTTCAAACGACAATCGAGTTTTGCCATACCAATCTTTTGTAGAAGTCCATGTTGTTCCTGCTAAGTTAATACTGTCATCAGAACATGAGCTAAATATCAGTACTAATAAAAGGGGTAGTATAAAAAAAGTCTTTTTCATACATATATATTTATCCTATATTTCGTTCATTCTTCAACATAGCCAGTTCACCCTTTAATTTTTGGTTTTCTTCCAAAAGCCGTTGGGTAAGCATTGTCTTCTCATTGATTTCATCCTGCAAATTGGCTATGGTATATACAATACTTTTCAATTTGTCCATTCCTGGTTCTGTTTCTTCTTTTTGAATGAGCATGGAACCAGTTCCTCTTAACAACCATTCAGCGGAAATTTCCTCAAATGAGGATGAAATTGCTATTATTGTTGCAAGGCTAATTTCTCTTTTTCCTATCAGTTGATTATTAATAGTTGTGGGCTTTAATCCACACTTAATAGCAAATCCCCTCTCTGATAGCCCTGAATAGGTTATTACTTCTTTAATTCTGTTTATCATAATCAATCAAAAGTTAAATATCCACAAATGGGGATATAAAATAGGTTTTAAATTTTTAAATATCCACATTTGAGGATATATTTGCATCATAAATCAATCAATCATACAAACATACAAAAATTGATTGATAAAACCAATTAAAGAATAACGATTATGAGCTACAATTTATCACAAATAATGAAGTCTGCACACCGCAATTACAAGAAGGGTGGAAAAACATTTTCAGAGTGTTTAAAATCTGCATGGAGCTTCGCAAAACTCCAAGAAAGTTTCTCACCGGAAGCAGTGAAATCAAGAACTGATAAATTTTTAGCTGAAAGACATGAAGCTATGAGCAAGACTGCCAAAGCTACACTTAGCAAGGAATATAATAACCTTAATATTCCCGTTTCCGCTTACTACAACCCAAATAGTACTCATTACGGTGCACATTACGTCGGAGATTAATCAAATTATACAACAATGGATAAAAGAACCGAACTAGAAATACAGCGAGACAAATATGAAGCTGTGATTGAAGAACGAGACGCGTTGATCAGCTCTTTGAGAGGTGAGAATGAAAAACTCAAACGAGATTTAGAATCAGAACGTGGATTTTATAGAGAGAAAGTTTCCCAATGTGATGATTTGAAGAAATTTATTGAATCGCAACGAAACTTAATGGACATAGTTTTGAAGAACAACCAAAGTATTCTCTAACCCTCACTAAAGTCAAACCAAACCGCCGGTTATCCGGTACCCAGTCCGGTCTTTGAGCCTGCCCTTGAAGGGAGACTGGGAACAACAGAGAAGAGTTCTTTGACATATTGGTAAAATGGTGTTTTGGAAGCCGACACGTGCTGAAAGGGATTACTGACGTAGGCGGGCTTCTCAACGATATAATGCTGTGGTTAATGGTCAAGCCGTATCGTTGTAAAACTAAATCAGTTAGACGTTTGTCGGCAAATCGAGGTATTTGCTTTATGTATATAAAGGTGATGTAGCTCAGGCAGGTTAGAGCGCTGTGTGTGGTGGATGGTTGAGAGTTCGAGTCTCTCAAGAAATACTCTTAGCTTAACGGAAGAGCACCACAAGCAGAGGTCGGCGGTTCGAATCCGCTCATCGCTTCAATGTTTAATTTAAAATTAGATTGTATGGAAAAGGATATTCAGAGACGTAACGTAATTGATGTATTACGGAGTATGGATGTTGGTGCAATAGAAGTATTTCCTATCGTTCAGAAACCGTCTGTAACTAATACATTGAATGCTCGGCTTTATAAAGAAAAAGCTGAAGGAATGGCTTGGAAAACAAAGTCAGATGTAAAAAATATGCAGTTTATAGTAACCAGAATTGCATAACTACCTTGCTTGTTGAGATGATCAGAGGTGAAATGGCTGAAATATTGCTAGATAATATTCTCCGTCTGTTTTCTACAGAAACGTTTGGAAAAGATAAGTCTGCGTATTATGTGGGTGGGGAAAAGAAATTGATGAATCTTATAGAAGCGGGTAAGATTGAAAGTGATAAGCCCACTAATGTCCAAAACGGCAAGTGGCATTGTAATGCTGCTCAAGTATTACTTCATTGCCGATGTGCGGGAAGGAAAGTTAAATCTAAAAAACGGAAGAAATGAAAAAGATTAAAGTGATACAGTATGCCATGATGTTCATTGCCTTATGGACAACACTGTATCTTATAGATAGCATTGAAGTTAGCAAGAAAGAATTTATTGCTGCTTTTGTATTGGTGACTGTCGTATCAGTGAATTATATCTGTTTTCGATACTACGAAGATAGGAAACAAAATAAGGATAGCCTGTGAAGGTCTGCATTGCTTAATTTTAGTATTTGTCATGTTTATTTAGCCCGGTTCGCCGGGCATCTGCCGGGATAGCCCAGTTGGTTAGAGCGCATGTTTCTACATGAGGTCAGCGGTTCGAATCCGTTTCCCGGCTCAACTCAATCAGAGTTAAGTAACCCGTGAGGGTGAAAATATATTTGCATTATATATACAATCAATGTAGCCGGAAGCGTCTGGCTACGACCTGAAGGAATGGCGGAATTGGTAAACGCAAGTATGCAGATAGATTGAAGAAAGTCATACATAGGTAATCTATCATCCCGGTTCGAGTCCGGGTTCCTTCACAGAGAATTTTTCTTTTTATGTTTAACTAATGTTGCCAGCGAAAAGGACGCTGTAGGGTTAAAGCCCCTGTTATTTGAGTTTTAATTGTTCTATACTATTCCGGTGTGCTTTGAACGGCTATCCGGAAGCAAGAAGCTCGTGAGAGTGCTATTTAATAGTTAATGTCGTGTTTTATTTTGTGTTTGTGTTCTAAGTGAATGGTTCGTGAGAATAGTTCACTTTAAACGGATGGCTGGTGTAATTGGCAGCATATGCAGGTATGCGTGATGTGGGTTCGAGACCCACGCCATTCACCCTTTTGATCCTATTAAATTATAGTAGTTCATGAGTTTTGTTTTGTGTTTGTGATTGGGGTGTATGGTCTGTGAAGATAGTGCACCTTTTTAATTAATCGGGCGGATATGTATATCGTTGGCTGAAACTGCGGTGAGGTGCACCAATATTCCGTGAGACCGGTTCGACTCCGGTTCCGTCCACTAGCATTTACATTATGTATAAATCAGGGAGCCGTACACCCTTCAAGCGTAGCCGTTCCATAAGGTACATTGGATTATTCATTTTCTTATTTTTCTGCCTGTACAATACCGTACAGGCAGTTTTTAACTACCTGAAAATGGCGTTAAAATGGCGAAGTTTCTGTTTGCTAAACTTGTCAATAACGATTACCTTTACTGATGTAATAAACTAAAAGTCAAACCATTAATTCAGAATTATGAAAGAATTAGTAACCATTCAGCAAAAGCTGAAAGCCCCGAAAGGGCAATTTAATAAGTTCGGTAGTTACAAATACCGTAGTTGTGAGGATATTCTTGAGTCAGTGAAACCTATTCTGACTGAAACAAAGTGTTCGTTAACTCTCAGTGATGAGATGGTGCCAGTAGGCAATAGAATTTATGTAAAAGCAACTGCCACTTTAACCAACGAAAAAGGGGAAAAAGAAATAGTGACTGCTTTTGCGAGAGAAGAGGAAACAAAGAAGGGAATGGATGGCAGCCAAATTACCGGAGCCTCATCTTCTTATGCAAGAAAATATGCTCTTAACGGTCTATTTTGCATTGATGATACAAAAGACAGTGATGCAACTAACACTCACGATAAAGAAGACGCACAACAGCCTGCAAAAACACCGGCTAGTATGAAGAATCCAGTTTATACTGGTGCCCAACTGAAAAAGGCTATTGCTGACATGCTTGCTGTCAAAAGCAGAGCTGAACTTGAAAAAGTATGGTATGCTAATCCGGCTATGCAAAATGATAAAGAGTTTGTAAATGCTTGTATGGAAATGGGCAAAATTTATCCTGCATCATGATAGAGTTGGTTAAATCGAGTGTGGTTTTCTCAGAAGAGAACCACACATATTTTCTTGGTGAAAAGCAACTGAAAGGTATTACCGGAATGATAAGCCGGCAACTATTTCCCAATAAGTATAGGGATATTCCAGAATACATATTGAAAAAAGCTGCTGAAAAAGGCAGTCGTATTCATGGACAATGCCAGTTTGCTGATGTTACAGGATTACCACCCGAGAGTATTGAAGCTATTAATTATATCAGGGAAAGAGTAAATGCCGGATATAAGGCTTTTGCCAATGAGTACACTGTTTCAGACAATGAATATTTTGCATCGAATATTGATTGTGTTTGGGAAAAGGACGAAAAAATCAGTCTTGGCGACATCAAGACTACTGCAAGCCTTGACCGTGAGTATTTGAGTTGGCAGCTATCAATCTATGCCTATTTGTTTGAACTTCAAAATCCACTAATTAAAGTTGATAAACTGTTTGGCATTTGGTTACGTGGAAATAAGTCGGAATTAGTCGAGATTGAGCGTAAGCCGGATGCAGAGGTTAAGAGATTACTGGAGTGTGAGATTAAAGGTGAACAGTTCTTACCTAATGCTCCTGTTCCAGCCGATGAGAAGCAGCTTATTCCTATGCAATTAGTAAATACTATTATTGATATAGAGGAACAGGCGAGTTATATCGCTGAAGTGCAGAAAGGTTATAAGGAACAGCTTAAAAGTGCCATGCGTGAGAACGGTGTTAAATCATGGGACGCCGGTCGGTTGCGTGTTAGCTATACTCCCTCTTCAACGGGTAAGAGTTTTGATGCAAAGAAGTTTCAGGAAGATCACCCGGAACTATATTCTCAATATTTAAAAACATCAACTAAAGCGGATAGTATTCGTGTAACTATAAGGGAGGAAGGAAAATGAGTGTTAATAAAGTAATTCTTATAGGGCGTGCCGGTAAAGACCCGGATGTGAGAACATTGGACGGTGGAGCGAAAGTAGCTTCTTTATCTTTTGCTACAACAGATAAGGCGTACACCTTACAAAATGGAACCCAGGTGCCGGAACGTACAGAATGGCATAATCTTATTTTTTGGAATAAGACTGCTGAAATAGTTGAGAAGTACGTCCATAAAGGAGATAAGTTGTATATAGAAGGTAAGTTACGCACTCGTAACTATGACGATAGCAAAGGAGTTAAACGTTACATAACTGAAGTCTTTGTTGATAGTATCGAGATGCTTACACCGAAAGTTCAACAACAGGCTGCTCCTGTACCACCACCGTTACCAACGCAACAGCCTACACAGAGACAGCAACAACAAGTACAGCAGCCTGCATATCAGCAACAGCCATATCAACAGGTATCACCGCCTGATGATTTACCATTCTAAATATGGCAGAAGCTATTCTAACAAAACAAAATGGGGTAGTCACAATGGATAAGTCGTTTGACTACCTCTGTTCCACGCTCAAGAATGGAACTTACACTGTAAGCATCAAGAGAAAGGTAGAACCACGTACCCTGTCGCAGAACGCGCTCATGTGGCTGTGGTTTGCCTGTATTGAGAGGGAGACAGGCACGGATAAGTTGGATGTACATGATTACTATTGCCGGAAGTTTCTTCCACGGCAAATATGTATGAATGGAAATATTGTTTCGGTTGTTGGAAGTACTTCTAAATTGAATACGATCCAAATGAATACTTTCATGGATAAGGTTCAGGCTGATGCTGCCACCGAATTAGGAATCAATTTGCCATTGCCTGTTGACCAGTACTATAAAGATTTTATTAATGAATACCTGCATAGGTAAGTATTAACTCAAAGTTTAATTAAAATGGATTTGAATATTTCAAAAGCAAAATTGACCAAAAAGGGATGTCTTGAAGTGGTCTATGCAGACAAGGAAGGAAACGATATTGTTTTCAAGGGGATTAATCCTGTTCATCCGGATTTGAAGGATTCGCTAAACAAGCTCATACCCTACATTGTCGATATTACAGAACAGAAAGAATCCCAGTACATTAATTGGGAACGTCCAGAGTCATGTCTTGAAGATGAGTTCTTCAAAAAGTTCAATGTAACCGGCGTTAGCATTGGTGGTGATTCTTCTTTTGAGGTTTGTGTGTTGACAGGTAAGCGAACCCTTATGACGAGCAAAGTCCTTAATCTTTGTTCTCCTGGTATCGGTTTCGATCCGGACAATGAATCGTATGTGCATTGTGAGGAGTTTCGTGATGCGGTTTATAATTTCTTGTATGAAGCAGAGCTTTATGTTACAGAGAATAAATGTTCGGAGATTCAAAGGGAATTTGAATTTAAAGATGGTGAGGATCCGTTTGACAAGGTTGATGAAGCTGCTGATGCAATGAATGAAGATGGTGAAGATAACGGGATATGTTCAACAGTTGAACATCATGAATTAGTATTAGAACCTGCTTCATGAAACCAATTTATGTGACTAAGACGCCCAATCTGTACCGGATTCAGTTCGAGTATCACCCAAAGTTGGTCGAGGTCATAAAGATGATACCAAGTAAGCCACGCTATGACGGAACAGACCGGGCGTGGCTTGTTAGTATCAATGATACGCGTTATCCTATTGGACGTGATGCGAATTGGTATGTGAGAGCTTTTGCGCAATGGGCTGTTCAGATGCGTTATTGTTCTACTGTCAAGGAACGTGAGGTAACTGAAGATATTAATTATGATATTCCTCCGATGAAACCTTTTGTCGGTGAACACTATATGTTACTTCAACCTTACGAGTATCAACTTGAAGGAGTACAGTATGCAATAGAGCACAAACGCTGTTTTTTCGGTGACCAGCCCGGATTAGGTAAAACATTGCAAGCCATATGTGCAGTTGTTAAAGCACATAAGGAAGCGCCCATTTATGGTGAGTCTTTTCCAGTACTTGTAATTTGCCCTGCTGCGTTGAAAGTAAACTGGCAGCGTGAGTTTAAGAAGTTCGCAGGTATGAATTCGATTATCCTTGATGACAGAAACCGACAGTCCTGGCAATCATTTTATGAGTGTAAAAAGTCTGATGGCAACCCACTTTGTGAGGTGTTCATTACTAATTATGAATCGCTTAATAAATTTTTTGTAAAAGCTGTAAATAAGGAATCCAAGCTTACAATGAAAAGTATTGCTTTCGATCAGCGTGTCTCTCTGTTTAGGTCTGTTATCATTGACGAATCTCATAAATGCAAATCAAGTAAAACTCAACAGAGCAAATATGTTGAAGGTATCTGCAAAGGTAAACGTTATATATTCGCATTGACCGGTACTCCTGTTGTTAACAATAATACAGACTTGCTACAACAGCTAAAAATATTAGGTCGATTAGAGGACTTTGGAGGTTATAGCCGGTATGTTGAAAGATATTGTGATGGTCCCAAACAGGCATCCAACGTTAAAGAGCTGAATTGGCGACTATGGAATACTTGCTTCTTTCGTCGTGAGAAGTCAAAGGTGCTTACACAACTTCCGGACAAGACTCGTCAATACTTGACAGTTGATATCACTACCACCAAAGAGTATAAGGCTGCCGAGGCTGATATGGTAAAATACTTGAAGAAGTACAAGAACGCTTCGGATGAACAAGTGCAGAAATCAATGAATGGTGCCGTTATGGTGCAGATGCAGCTTTTAAAGCAGATATCTGCCAGAGGTAAAATCAAGGCTGTTTGTGAATTTGTCCATGATGTTATCGACGGTGGTGAGAAGCTGATACTTTTCGGTTACTTGAAAGAAGTTGTAGCAGAACTGAAAAAGGAATTTCCTAAAGCTGTTACTGTAACGGGTTCCGATAGTGTCAACCAAAAGCAATATGCCGTTGACTCTTTCCAAAATAATCCGGATTGTAAACTGATTATTCTGAATTTCAAATCGGGCGGTACCGGGCTTACTTTGACTGCTGCCAGTCGTGTCGCTTTTATAGAGTTCCCTTGGACTTTCAGTGATTGCGAACAGGCAGAAGATAGAGCACACCGTAACGGTCAAAAGAACAACGTTAACTGCTATTACTTCTTAGGTAAGGATACTATTGACAAGTATATGTATGATGTGATTCAAACAAAGAAGAACATTGCTAACGGTGTAACCGGAACGGATGACCAAGTAGAAGAGAATATGGTGAATCTTGCAATGGACTTGTTTAGGGATAAATTATGAAGCCATTTAGATTAGTTATAATTGGGCAGAGAACTCATATTCAGGAATACAAGAAAGAAATGTTGTTCGGTCCTGAATGGGAAACCATAATATCCTTTGTCGGTTGCAGGAACAGGTGTAAACAAATCGTTGACCTTCTAAATGAATGTGCTACGATTTCAAAAAACAAGCAGAAAAATGACTGAAGAAGATATTCGTAAATTGGAGGTGAAATATTCTGAAACCAAGATACAACACATTTGTGTAACTTGGTTCAGAGAAACGTTTCCCAATGTCGGCCCTCTACTCTTTGCTATACCAAACGGCGGCGTCAGGACAAAGAAAAGCGGTGCTATGCGTAAATATGAAGGTGCCATCGCTGGTGTTGCTGACTTGATTCTGCTTTTTCCTCGCGGTGGTAAGAGCAGTCTTTGCATAGAGATGAAAACTCCACATGTAAAAGGTAAACGTGCCGGAACGCAGTCTGATGAGCAAAAAGAATGGCAGACATTAGTTGAGAAATATGGCAGTGTATATGTCGTTTGTCATGGGTTGATTGAGTTCATTAATAGCGTTTGCTATTATCTGAAAGCTGACCCTCAACCTTATATAAACAATGTCTTACGGAATTATTATAAATTGATATGACTTATATTGAACTTATCAATAGGTTTTGGGAACTTGACGAAAGCTGGCAATTTTCCTGCTGTGAAACGAGGCTTTATTTTTACTTGCTAAAAATTGCGAATCGTTTAGGCTGGGAGGATAACTGGACACGTAGTGATACAAAGGTGTCATCTGACGTGGGAGTGTCTGTAAAAGTATTCAAGTCCGCCCGAAATAGATTAGTTCAAGCAGGTCTTATTGAATGTAAACAAGGCAATGGAAGAGGCAATAAATCAACGTATTCTATAAAAGGTGTACAAAAAGGTATGCAAAATATACCACCTTTACGGCATCCTTTAGGGACACCTTTAGGGTACCCTTTAGGGACACCTTTTCAAGAAAGCTCCCCCATACCCCCTAAAGAAGAATATAAGACAGAGACAAAGAAAGAACCCCCTAAAGGGGGTAAGAAAGAAAGTAGCTCTGGCGAGCTTTTCCCACTCTCTAAACCGGAGAAACCTAAAAGAGTCGCAAAAGAATTTATAGCTCCTACGCTTGATGAGGTTATTCAACACTTCATCAAGCAAAATGCTCCGGAACGGTTAGATGACTGGCAAGAGCAAGCAGAAATATTCTTCAATCACTTTGACTCGATAGGGTGGAAGAATGCCAATGGAGTGAAAATAGAGCGGTGGGATTCCAAAGCAAACCTTTGGATACTGGATCGTATTCGTGAAAATCGAAAAAATGAATTAGACCATGACGGAAGAGGAAAAGAATTTATCAAGCAAACTTCAAAATTTGATGGAGAAGGAAGCCGGCAAGCGCAAGCTGACACTCCAACAGATAGAGAATCTGATACAAAGGCACAAAGAAAGTATTCAGAACGTTTCTGAATATGACTTAACTGATACGCAAGAGTATTACAGTCATTGGAATTTAATTTCTAACCTTGGTACGGATTATACGGAACGGGAGTTTAGAAAATTTGATGTTGATGATAACAACTCTAAACTAATTCAGTTTCTTCTGTACTACTTCAACGGATGTCGGTATGCTCAAAATGTGTTTCCGGAAGAGAATTACAAGGTTCATAAGAATCTTTTGCTTGTTGGTGAACCTGGTACCGGAAAAACAATGTTGATGCAGATTTTTGCAGATTATTTGAAACTCACTTGTAACCCCAATGCTTTTGAAAACTTGTCTGTTACTCAAATGATGAATTATTATAAAATTCACGGGCATATTGACTTGTACACTTACAATGAGAATCAATCCAAAGGATTTAAACCAAATCCCTTTAATATCTGCTTGAATGATATCGGTCTGGAAACGGAAAATCAAAAATCGTATGGTACCAGTCTCGATTCAGTTATTGATGAATTTCTTTATGCCCGGTATGAGATTTTTCAGCAATATGGCAAGAAGTATCATATAACATCGAATCTTGGCATAGCCGAATTTAAGAAACGTTTTGGGCCAAGATTAGTGGATCGTTTTAAAACGTTTAATGTTCTCCCCCTGTGTGGCGAGAGTCGTAGAATATAGCTACTATGAAAGTTACAATTTACTGGGTTACTAAAGATTCGGATAAAATTGCTCGTATCAGAGAGCGTTTCGGTATTGGAACGTATCGAAGTGTGAACGGTGAAACGCCTGCTGAAATACGAGAAGAAGATATGGAACTTCTTCGGGAAACTGAAAGAAGAGGATTTATTCAAATACGTAATAAGCCCACATGAAAATGGCGTTAAAATGGCGAAGTTTCTGTTTGCATAACTTGTCATTTTACGATAACTTTACTGATGTAATGAATTAAAAGTCAAACCAATATAATTAAATTATGGAAGTACAAAACATTAGAATTGACCTTATTAGTCCTTCTCCTTTGAATCCGAGAAAGACTTTTGATGAAGCAGCTCTTGAAGAGCTCGCAAGCAACATTGAAAAGCAAGGCTTATTGCAGCCTATCACCGTCAGGGTAGCCAAATCCGAAGATTTTACTGACTTAGAGACTGGCGGTGTTACGACAATTCCCTGTTCGTATGAAATTGTTTGCGGTGAGCGTCGTTTTCGGGCTGTGTCACTTTTGAAAGCAAAGGAAGATGAAGCGAATGTTGCAAAAATCAAAGCCCATCGAAAAAAGTCGGAGAAATTTCAGACAATATCCTGCATTGTCAGAGAAATGACAGACGATGAGGCTTTTGAAGCGATGATTACCGAGAATCTTCAAAGAAAAGATGTTGATCCCATCGAAGAAGCTTTTGCCTTTGCGCAGTTGGCTGAGAAAGGACGGACTTTGGAAGATATTGCTCTTAAATTTGGAAAGTCTACTCGTTTTGTCTTTGACCGTATAAAGCTAAACGGTCTTATCCCGGAACTGAAAGAACGTGTAAGAAATGGAGACATACCATTATCCGGTGCTATGATTCTTTCAAAACTTGACGAAGAAACTCAAAAGGAGTTCAATGAGGAAGAAGATGAACAATGCACGACATCTATGATACGTGACTATGTTAGTAATTCCTTTTTAGAACTGGATAAAGCGGATTGGATTAAAGAAGACGCAGACAATTGGGAAAATGGCGAATTTAAGCAGTGCTCTCAATGTGAATCTAATACCTGTAATCATGGTTGTTTGTTCTATGAGATGAATAATAAGAATGCTCGCTGTATCAATGCTGCCTGTTTTTATAGAAAGCGGATTGCATATGTAATCCGAAAGATTCTGCTTGAGAGTGAGAATCTTGTTAAAGTAGGTGAACCTTTTTCATTCGGAAAAACTGTTATTGTAGCAAAAGCAGAATATTATTGGAGTGATGAAAGAAAAGCACAATATGAAAGTGCTTTAGAAGCCGTAAAGCAACTTGGATTTGAAGTAGTTAATCCAGATGAGGTGTTTAGGAGTTTATGTTATTATAGTGCTGATGATGAACGGACACTAAAAATGCTTGATGAAGGTGAAATTTATCGCTGTATCTCATTCTTTGGTAATTATAATCCAGAATTTAATGTAAAATTCTATTACACAAAGAAAGAACTGGTTTCTAGTACTGCCGCTGTTGCCGATCTAAAAGAGATAGAAAGGGAAAAAATAAACGCCCAATTAAAAAGAGCGAAGGATATAGTCAAGGAGAAGTCTGCTGAAGAAATGCGCAAGTGGGCGCAAGAGAAAACATATTATCAGAGAACAAAAGAATTCTCTGAAAATGAACAACTTGTTTTTGATGTGCTGGTTCTTAGCGGTTGTAGCAGTACTTATCTTGAAAAACTGAATTTGAAAAAATGGAATGGTGAGAGTGATTTTGTAAATTATGTCAAGAACAACCAAGCTGACCGACACCAATGGTATAGAGCCTTTATTGCTGAATGCTTATCATCGAATAATGTGAATTTCTGCTCCTATTTGCAAAAGTGTCAGAAAATCCTTTTTGCAGAACAATATCCGGATGATTACAATGCGCTAACAAAGAAACTTGCAGATTCATATAGCAAGAAAGAGATGAAGCTCAAACAGCAACTCGAAGAACTTAATAACGATAACACAGAGGAAGCCTAACGGTTTCCTCTCTTTATTTGAAATGAAAATGAAAGACTATATAGAATTTCTAAAAGACAAGATGGCTATTAGCCATAATACTGGATTTGAAGTTAATCCTAATGAAATATCAACTTCTCTTTACCCTCATGTGAGAGATACCGTTCGTTGGGCGGTATCCGGTGGTTGCCGTGCCATATTCTCCAGTTTCGGTATGCAGAAAACAGTAACCCAATTGGAGATATGCAGAGTTATAATCAACCAGTATTTTGGTAAAGCTCTTATCGTTTGTCCTAAACGTGTAGTAGTAGAGTTTATCACCCAAGCTAAGGAGCACATGAACATGACAGTTAAGTATGTCAAGACCATGAGCGAAGTCAGAGCCTGCAAGTGTGATATAATGATTACCAACTATGAGCGTGTCCGTGACGGAGAAGACGGCGTAAGAATAGAACCTTCCTTTTTTACCGTTACCTCATTGGATGAAGCAAGCGTATTGAGAGGGTTCGGCACCAAGACATACCAAGAGTTCCTACCGCTGTTCGCCGATGTGCCTTTCCGCTTTGTTGCCACTGCCACGCCGTCACCTAACAGATATAAGGAGCTGATACATTATGCCGGATATCTTGGAGTGATGGATACAGGTCAAGCCCTTACACGTTTTTTTCAACGTGATAGTACCAAAGCTAATAATCTAACGCTTTATCCACACAAAGAAAAAGAATTTTGGCTGTGGGTATCAACTTGGGCATTGTTCCTAACCAAGCCTTCCGACCTCGGTTATCCTGATACCGGCTATGAATTGCCGGAACTGCGGGTACATGAAGAAGTGGTTAGCGTTGACAATTCCACTGCCGGTACAGACCGTGACGGACAAGTGAAGATGTTTCGTGAGGCTGCTCTCGGACTTGCTGATGCAGCGAAAGAACGTCGGGACAATATGGCAGAGAAGATTGCCCGTGTCGTAGAGATTATTAATCGTCCTGAAAACAAGGACGAGCATTTCCTTTTGTGGCATGACCTTGAGAGTGAGCGGGAAGCCCTTTGCAAGGCTATCCCCGGTTGCAAAGCTGTTTATGGCTCGCAGGATGATGAGGAAGCCGACAAGGTGATAGCGGACTTCAAAAACGGGAGATTGAAATACCTGGCCGCAAAGCCTGAAATGCTTGGTGAGGGTTTGAACTTCCAGTACCATTGTCATAAGGCTATCATGTTCATCGACTACCGGTTCAATGACAAGTTTCAGGCGATAGCCCGTATCTACCGTTTCATGCAAAAACATCCTGTAGACCTTTACTTGGTCTATGCAGAAAGTGAAGGAGAGATATTCAAAAGCTTTATGCAGAAATGGGCGCAGCATCGTGAAATGGTTTCTAAAATGACTGATATCGTCCGTGAGAACGGTCTGTTCGGTTTGCAGGCAGAGGAGAAGATGATGCGCTGGATGTTTGCCAGCCGTGAAGAAAAATCCGGTAAACTGTGGAAAGCCATCAATAACGACAATGTTTTGGAGTGTCAGAAAATGGAAAGCAACTCGGTGGATTTGGTTGTAACCAGCATCCCTTTTTCCAATCATTACGAATATACGCCGACCTATAACGATTTCGGGCATAATGAAAGCAACGACAAGTTCTTCGAGCAGATGGACTACCTCACACCAGAACTGATGCGGATATTGAAGCCTGGGCGGCTGGCTTGCATCCATGTGAAAGACCGTGTATTGTTCGGTAATGCCACAGGTGACGGTATGCCCACCATCGACCCGTTCTCCGAAATGACGGTATTTCACTACATGAAACACGGATTCCGCTACATGGGGCGTATCACAGTAGATACCGATGTGGTAAGGGAGAATAACCAGACCTACCGCCTTGGCTATACAGAGATGTGCAAAGATGGTTCTAAGATGGGTATTGGTTGCCCTGAATATGTGCTTCTTTTCCGTAAACTGCCTTCTGATACTTCACGTGCCTATGCAGATTTGCCAGTAACCAAGAATAAGAATGAATATTCGTTAGCCCGCTGGCAAATAGATGCTCATGCAAGTTGGAAATCTTCAGGTAATACTTTGTTAAGCTATGAAGATATGAAAGTTGCCGGTATTGACAAGATACGCCATTTGTTTAGAAACTATGAGCGTGAACATATATACAATTATGAAGAACATGTTGCTTTCGCTGAAGAATTAGAAGTTTACGGTAAACTACCAAAAACATTTATGGCCGTAGATCCTGTAAGTAAGAAACCTTGGATTTGGGATGACGTTACCCGGATGCGTACACTCAATACCAAGCAGTCACAGAAAAAACGTCAAAATCATATTTGTCCTCTTCAGCTTGATATTGTTGAGAGGTTGATTGAACGGTATTCAAATAAAGGAGACTTGGTATTCGACCCATTTGGCGGTATCGGTACTGTTCCTTACTGTGCTATTAGATTGGGGCGTAAAGGGCTCTCTACCGAGTTGAATTATGACTATTGGAAAGACAGCCTTTCATACTTGCATGAAGCTGAAATTGAAGTGAATGCACCGACGCTATTTGATTTGATGGAAGCTATTTAATCTAAATAAGAATGGATATGTATTTGTATAAAAACAGACCACCGCCTTTATTAAATAGTGTGAGATTATTCTTAGTCTAACAATTTAACCCGATCGATATGATAACATTGAATAGGTTTGCCCAGAGATGCTTGAATATCATGAGGAAGCGCTTTAAGATGAATGAGCATAGCTCAAGAAAAGCGTTTAGCATAAGAATTGAAGCCGTTTGGAGAAAATTCGATATTGCTTCTAAATATAGGAGTGATAATCTTCCTAAATATTCGGAAGATGAAGAATTGGCAGCCGAGATGATAATTTACCTTGTTGCCTATTTAAAAAGATTTGGTTGTGAGGACATTGAACAGCTTATCAAAGATAAGATAGAGTTCGATGATAGAAAAAATGATTAGGTGTTGTTACTGACTGTTTGTGTTGTTGATTTTGTGTTGTTGATTTTAATATAGTTAGTTATGACAGAGATTATTCAAGTCTGCCTACTTGATTTTAATAAGGGGCAGCTCACGGGATTGCCGAAAAATCCACGTTTTTTTCGTGATTACCGCTTTGAAGCGATGAAGAAAAGCATTCAGGATTCGCCAGAGATGCTTGAACTTCGAGAACTTATAGTTTTTCCCTACAATGATGGCAGATATATTGTTGTTTGTGGTAATTTACGTTTGCGAGCTTGCAAGGAGTTAGGTTATAAAGAACTGCCTTGTAAAATTCTGGCACCTGATACCCCCGTTAAGAAGTTGAGGGAATATGCCACTAAAGATAATGTCAATTTTGGTGAGAATGATTTGGACGTTATGGAAAACGAGTGGAATAAGGCGGAACTCCAAGATTGGGGCATCGAATTTGCCCCGGAGAAGAAAGAGGATGAATTTAAAGAGCGCTTCGATGCCATCACGGATGATACGGCCATTTATCCTCTCATTCCAAAGTATGACGAAAAACATGAGTTGTTTATCATCACCTCAAGTAATGAGGTAGATAGTAATTGGCTTCGTGAAAGGCTGGATATGCAGCACATGAAGTCGTACAAGACCGGGAAAGTAAGTAAGAGTAATGTAATCGACATAAAAGACGTTCGCCATGCCTTGCAAAATAGTAATACCAAGTCATAAGCGCCATGACCGGGTGTTCGCTAAAAAGTTGGTGAACGATCCTATCATTTGCGTTGCTGAAAGTCAAGCTGACTTATATCAACAATTTAACCCGGAATGTGAAATTGTTACTCATCCTGACGACGTTATGGGCCTCATCCCGAAACGTAACTGGATGGCAAAGCATTTTGGAGAACTTTTCATGCTTGATGATGATGTCCATGCCTGCAAACCTATTTATGTGGAAAAAGGAGAACCTAGCCGGATAAAGGATAAAGATAAGATAACCAATATCATTCAGTCATTATTTGAGATGGCCAGTATGATGGATGTACATCTGTTTGGCTTCACCGCTCGGATATCGCCGGTAATGTATGATGAATCCGCTTTTCTTTCTCTTTCGAAAATGATAACCGGTTGCAGTTATGGAGTAATCTATAACAAAAACACTTGGTGGAATGAGGAAATACGTTTGAAGGAAGATTTTTGGATTTCTTGTTACATGAAGTACAAAGAACGTAAGGTTTTAACCGATTTGCGGTATAATTTTGAGCAAAAGAACACTTTTGTAAACGCTGGTGGGCTTGCTTCTATAAGGAATCAGGAAGAGGAACGTAAATCTATCCTCTTTATCAAAAAGAATTTTGGTGATAGTATTTTGCTAAAGAGTGCAACCACTAATGGGAAAGACAAAACAAAGCAGCTCGTTCAATATAATATATCATGCAAATTCAAATTCTAATAGTCTGTAAAAAAGGCGTTTAAATGGCGTCCATTCTGTTTGTCATATTCGCCTTTTTTAGCTAATTTTACTGATGTAATAAACTAAAAGTCAAACCATTAAATTAGAATTATGATTATAAGAACAGTTTGCGGATATGATTTCTTTGAGGTGAGTTCTGCAATGCAGAAAGCCATTAGGCGAGCCGACACCGGGGTAGCCGGCTTTTTTGCATTGGAACTTTGGGCGAGTGGGTACCGCGACTATGTGTGGAAGCGTCTGTTTACCATTAGTGCTGAAGATTGCTATGGAATCATTACTAAAGAGATAGAAGCATTGTGGCAGGGGCATGAGCTGGTAAACAAGACTGCTACTGAACCCAAAGGGAGGATATTTGTCAGTAAAGCTGTTATTCTCCTTTGTGAATGTAGAAAGAATCGTGATGCGGATCATTTGCAAAACTTCATCTATGATAGAAAGGATATTGATATAGAAAAGTGGATAAATGATGTCAGGCGTTATCCTATTCCTATTCCAGATTACACTTTCGATGTACATACACGAAAGGGTAAAAAACATGGGAGAACCAAAGAAGAATTCTTTCAGGAAGAATACAAGGCGTTACAACCTCGTGTTCCTGGTTTATTCGATGATTTGGTTCAACCCAGTCAACCAAAGTTATTTAATGATGAAACCACGGCTAAGTAGCTGTGGTTTCTCATTTTTCATATAAGTCAAACCAATTTAATTAAAACAATGAACACGTATTACAAATTTGCGCCAAATGTATTTTTGGCAAAGTGTGATGAGAAGCACGAAAAAGGTGAAACTATTGAGGTTACCACCAAGTATGGTAAGGAGAACGAAAGTATAGTATTTAACCTAATCTTCGAGAAAGATGGGTTTTACTATTACTCCATTGTTAGAGCTGACGGCTTTAATGTTCAAGAATGGGCTAAGCAAAGAGCGGAACGCAGGCATGAATGGGCGTCATCGGCAGTACAAAAAAGTAATGAGTATTTTCAGAAATCAAATAAACATCGCGATTTCCTTTCTTTGGGTGAGCCTATCAAAGTTGGACACCATAGCGAACGAGGACATCGCAAAATGATAGATGATGCCTGGAATAACATGGGGAAAAGCGTTGAGTTTAGCGATAAGGCTGCCGAACATGAAAGAGTTGCGAAGTATTGGGAAAAAAGGGCTAATACGATAAACTTGTCCATGCCGGAAAGTATAGATTTCTATGAACATAAGTTGGAACAAGCAAAAGAATATCACGAAGGATTGAAGTCCGGTAAGTACCGACGCGAGCATACATACGCTATGGCTTATGCCAATAAAGCAGTAAAAGAGGCTAAAAAAAATTATGACCTTGCAGTAAAGCTGTGGGGCGATGTTTAATAATCTGTAGTATCTCAAATAATTTACTATGAGAGAATTATCAAAAGAAACCTCATTACAAAGGGTAATGAGGGCTTCAGGTCGTGTACCTGTACAATGCTCATGCAGTGTTTGTAAACAACAATGTCATACGCCATGTTTAGGTACTCCTGATGATATTGAACGAATTATAGATGCTGGTTATGCCGACAGGTTAGCACTGACAAACTGGGCTGCTGGTATATTCTTAGGGGTTATTAATATTGCTATTCCGATGATTCAACCTGTTTCCGGCAAAGAGTTTTGTGCTTTCTTCGAAAATGGACTGTGTATCTTACATGATAAGGATTTGAAACCCACTGAAGGGCGTTTGTCTCACCACACTGTCAGGAAGGATAACTTCAATCCAACTATGAGTATTGCTTGGAACGTTGCGAAAGAATGGCTGATGCCAGAGAATGAGGATGTACTTTCTCGTGTAGTAAATAAATTCTTGAATGCGAGGAAGCCATGAATGTGTATCAATCAATACCTCGTAGAGATTGTAGGGTGTTTGCTAAATGTGGGGCAAAATCCTTATCACATTGCCGGCGGCATCGTGGAACTGATGGTGAGTGTAAAAACTGTACTCTTATTCATCGCAAACCTCGCAATCGTATTATAGATGCTTCAGGACGTGAGATGAAAAAATGTACACACTGCGGAAATTACTTCTACTTGAACCGGTTCTACAATCGTATAGTAGTGAGAAAAGGTAAGGAATATCATTTATTGACTTCTTGGTGCCGCATGTGTATGTCTGAAATCAATAATCAAAGAAATTTGAAGAAAAGAAATGAGTAGTATAAATTTATTATATATTGACCTGTTTTGTGGAGCAGGTGGAACCTCGACAGGAGTGGAATCTGCAAGAATTGATGGTAAACAGTGTGCTAAAGTAATAGCCTGCGTCAATCACGATGCCAACGCCATTGCAAGCCATGCGGCCAATCATCCGGATGCATTGCATTTTACGGAAGATATTCGCACGCTGGAACTTTCCCCGCTAATTGAACATCTTGCCAAATGTAAGGCTCAATATCCGGGTGCAGCGGTCGTTCTTTGGGCGAGCCTGGAATGTACGAACTTCTCCAAAGCAAAAGGTGGGCAACCTCGGGACGCTGATAGTCGCACACTTGCTGAACATCTTTTCCGGTACATTGAAGCTATTTGCCCGGATTACATTCAGATTGAAAACGTTGAAGAATTTATGAGTTGGGGTGATATGGACGAAAACGGAAAGCCTATCAGCATGGATAAAGGTAGACTATATCAAAGATGGGTACGCAACGTAAGAAAGTATGGCTACAACTTTGATTTCCGTATTCTCAATGCTGCCGACTATGGTGCATATACTACTCGAAAACGCTTCTTTGGTATATTTGCCAAAAATGGATTACCGATAGTATTTCCACAACCCACTCACTGTAAAAACGGTAAACAAGATATGTTTGGTCGTTTGGAAAAGTGGCGCCCGGTTAAAGAGATACTGGATTTTTCCGATGAAGGAACAAGTATTTTTCGTGAGAAGCCACTTGCTGAAAAGACAATGGAACGTATCTATGCCGGCCTGATAAAATTTGTAGCCGGGGGCAAAGATGCTTTTCTTATCAAATATAATTCCATGAGCCGGACTGGAAAATATAATGCCCCTGGGATTGACGAACCATGCCCGGTAGTAGCTACGCAAAACAGACTGGGAGTTGCGCAGGTATGCTTTCTTTCAAAACAGTTCAGTGGACACCCCGAAAGCAAGAATGTTTCTATTAATGAACCAGCCGGAACAATTACATGCAAAGACCATCATGCGTTTGTATCAGCCCATTACGGTAACGGATTTAACTGCTCAATAAATGAACCGTCTGCAACCGTAACAACGAAGGATCGGTTATCTCTCGTTTCTCCATATTTCATAGACCAGCAATATGGAAACAGCAAACCTTCATCTACAGAAAAGCCGCTTGGATGTATTACCGCCAATCCTAAGTACAATCTTGTTAGCTGCAAGCCGTGGATTATGAATACAAACTTCTCCAACGTTGGTAGTAGCATAGAAGAGCCCGCACAAACAGTCACTGCAAATAGAAAGTGGCACTACCTAATGAACCCTCAATTTAATAGTGCAGGTGGTTCCGTTGATAATCCATGCTTCACTCTCATAGCACGTATGGATAAAATGCCGCCTTATTTGATCGCAACTGAAACTGGACATGTAGTAATCGA
This sequence comes from Bacteroides sp. B1-V-101, assembly GCF_023656585.1. Lineage (NCBI taxonomy): Bacteria > Pseudomonadati > Bacteroidota > Bacteroidia > Bacteroidales > Bacteroidaceae > Bacteroides > Bacteroides sp. B1-V-101. The sequence goes on from NZ_JAMOKH010000013.1 coordinate 58,210, forward strand.
GATTTATGATACCGACAGCCCTATGACAAAAAAAATAAAAGAGTTCATGGGCTTATACGGGATAATTGATATTAAAATGCGAATGCTACGCATACCTGAACTAAAGCGTATCATGGGATTTCCAGAAAACTATGTGTTAATTGGTACACAGGCTGACCAAAAGAAATTCATAGGGAATGCAGTCGAAGTTAACATGGCACGTGTTCTCTGTGAATGTATTAGTAAAAAGTTACGTGAACTAGGGTCAGTTGCAGCATAAAATGGCGTTAAATTGGCGAATGTTCTGTTTGTAAAACTTGTCAATAATGATTACCTTTATAGATGTAAAGAACTAAAAGTCAATCAATATGAAGAGGAATGAAAAAATAGCAAAATTAGAAAGACTAGGTATTTTCAATCAATGGAAATATAATACAGAAAGAGCAAATGAGACATTTAATATTGAGTGTCCTGACTTCTCAATGACAAATGAAGAGCGGATGAACAATTTGTTAGATGTTGATTGCTGTTTTCATTGGTTTCTAACTATTTCATTCCCTTTTAATAATACTCCTGAAGGCGTTGCTTTTTGGAATGATATTGCAAAAAAATAATTAAAATAAAATTAGAAAGGAATCAAATGATAATAGCATGGTTCAGTTGCGGTGCTACATCCGCAGTTGCTTGTAAGATAGCATTAAGCCTATACGATGATGTGCATATCTACTATATTGAAACTGGTTCCGGTCATCCCGATAACACTAGATTCTTGGCAGATTGTGAAAAGTGGTACAATCAATCTATCCACATTATCCGAAGCGACAAGTACACCTGTGTGTCTGATGTGTTGCGAAAGGGGTATATCAACGGCGCGCATGGTGCCGCCTGTACTCTTGAACTGAAAAAGAAAGTCCGCTACAAGTTGGAAAAAGAATTGCAGCACTGGGACGGTCAAGTTTGGGGTTTCGATTATGACCCGAAAGAGATTAACCGGGCTATCCGATTAAAACAGCAGTACCCGGACACAAAGCCACTATTCCCGCTTATTGAAAAGCAGATTACGAAGCAGGATGCAATGGGAATGCTTTGGAAAGCCGGTATTGAAATCCCCGCTATGTACAAGATGGGCTATAATAACAACAATTGTATCGGTTGCGTGAAAGGCGGAATGGGCTACTGGAATAAGATACGAAAGGACTTCCCGGATGTATTTAACGAGGTGGCGCAGATTGAACGTGATGTAGGTGCAACTTGTCTAAAAGATAAAGACGGACGAATCTTCCTTGACGAACTCCCAACATGGCGAGGTGACCCAGTAGAAGAGATTATACCGGATTGCTCGCTTATCTGTCAGATAGAGTTTCAAGAGATAATCGACAGGCAGGTAGAACGAGTTTTGAAAGGAGAAATTAGTATTAACGATGTAGCCTAATTAGGCTCAAAACAAGATAGATATGAATTTTAAATCATTGGTAGCTCAATTAGCAAATCGCATCAATCAGCCGCATGTGGTTGAAACATATATGCGTAAAGTTTTTGCGTCTGGTGTTGAGTGGCAGAAAAAGCAATCTCCATGGATAAGAGTAGAAGAACGATTACCAGATGAAGAGCAGCGTGTTTTAGTCGGATTTTTATATTACTATAAATACGATGATAGAGAAGCTGAATCACGTAAGCATATAGATGTATTCACGTATGAAAATGGTATATGGACTACTGATAGTGATATATCATATTTAGGAAAAAGTGTCGAAAAGGATGATATTAAGGTTATATGTTGGATGCCTATTCTGTCTTTCGATGAAATATTGGAAGCCAACAGAGATGTACTAGAACGGATTAAAAAGAAAGGAGACTGATGATGACAGCAAAAGAATTAAGTAAGTTAATCACTACTGGCAGAAAACTGAAAAAGTTTATTAAAGAAACTCTCCCTAAAATCAGAGAAGAGTTTCAAAGCCATAGCAATAGTGGAATAGATAAGCATACAGATGGATTTGGCAGAAGGGAGAGTATTCAGAGTATGAATATAAGTAATCTTTGTTATTCTTCTTTTTCTGACAGTTATGGAAGTGGAGACACATATTCGGATATAGCAAATATGGATACTGATTTGATGCAGGAATACTTTATCAAATATCTGAATAGGCATAAGGATGAAATAATGGAGGGAGTAGCAGATTTAATGATAAATGATGCAAAATCAGGTCAAGAAGATGCTATTAAGGAAATAGACGAGTATAAAAAATCACTGCTAAAACTATTGGAGGAATAAAGAATAGAAATGAAAGCAATAACAATAAAACAACCGTGGGCCTCCTTGATAGTTCACGGTTTTAAAAACATCGAGAACCGTACTTGGGCGTGTCCAGAGAAATACATAGGGCATAGAGTGTTAATCCATGCAAGTGGAAAACCTGTAGAAATGAGAAATCCCAATAGTGTATTTACAAAAGCTCAATGGTATAGTCTGCCTGTTGAGTTTCAACGAAAAATAATATGTGCAGAGGACATTGTCAATTCTGCTATCATTGGAAGTGTAGAAATAATTGGATGCTCTATCAATCATCCTTCTAAATGGGCAGAGAAAACAGATGATAGTAAAGGTTATTATGAAAATCCTATTTATAACTGGGTACTAGCTAATCCTATATTATTTCCAGAGCCGATACCGGCTAAAGGGAAATTGTCATTTTGGGAGTATCCCAATATCAATTCAGAGGACGATATCTGCTTGTGTAATTTGGTCGTAAATGAAAGGAATCAAGCCGTTAGCTACGGAGAGTATTACCGATGTGCATACTGTGGTAGTAAATGGAGTAAATAACAATAATACAAAATAATAATAACATAATAGTTAGATATGAATTATACTGTCAATATCTTCTTCATTATCAATATACATTTTGATGTATTTTCTTAATAGGGCTGGATTATTGGTACATTCATCTGTTTTAATTATTTGGAGATTATTTAATCCATATAAAGATGTCAAATTCCAATTTGTCATTTCTTGTAGCGAGCGTTTTATCTCAATTTCCGATTTTGCGTCTTTAGTGAATATTGTAATATTCTTCTTTTGGGGATTAGTGGATGAAGATTGTCTTTCAAAAAAGGCTTTAAAATATTGGCTGTCATTTATGCCTAATGAATGCCCAAATATTGTAATATCATCAGCATCCATTAAATCATATACCATAGCAGGAGGATTATATTGAGAATCAAATGATTTCTGTATGAAGTCATAGTTATGAATAATTTTCTCGTCTTTTGTTCCTAATATAATATTTCTATCTAAGATACATCCATGTACATAGTTTATTGTATCATTAAACTCCATTGCAAAACTGGAATTAGGAGCTACTTCACTAAAACTCGTGTAGTTAAAAGAATATATGACAATTTGATCATTTGATTTATTCTGCATAAATGCTCTTGCGACAATTGCAGCTATAGAATTTTCGTTAATAGTTTCTTGTTGCACTTTTATGAGATATTGTATTAATCCATTTTTTATGAGTTGTAAGGCTTTTTGGTCTCGTTCAATAGGAGGATTTAATATATCTTCATGCGAGAAACTGATATAACAAGAAAAGCGTGGCAAGATTAATATTCCGTTTTTTAACAGATTATTAACAATATCTACATTAGATTTTATACATTCATAAGAATCTGTGACTGGTCCATTTGCTTGAATTTGTTCTAAAACGTTCCTTTCTTTATCGTTGTATAGGTCTATTATTTGCCCATTATTGTTTTTGATTCTTATATAATAATTGTATAACTCATTCTCCAAATCATACCATTTTACAGCATCTAAATTATCGTTCCATTTGTCATTTAGATGTTTGATTAAAGGAGATGGGTAGTCTTTGGGACAAAATTCAGATTGGCAAAAGTCCTTGTATGAAGTCTTTCTGCCTAAACAAAGGTCAAATCCGTTACCTATTATTAGAACTCTTTTTCTGTCTTTATTCATATTGCAAAGGTAAGGAAAGATTGTAATAATAAGAACTGAAATTTATATAATTGTTGAACCTTTGGTGTATTGTTTATTCGATACACCTTTATTTTTTGTGATGATGAGAAAAATAATTGTAACCGGCAGTGAGGGGTTTATAGGAAAAGCCCTTTGCCGCGAATTGACAAAAAGAGGTGTTGAAGTCATAGGACTTGATCGAAAGTCTGGTACTGAAGCCACAAAAGTATGTGAACTCCTGAAAAATGGGGGTATTGATTGTGTGTTCCATTTGGCGGCGCAAACTAGTGTGTTTAATGGAAACCTGGAACAGATCAGGAAGGATAACATTGATACTTTCATGCGAGTAGCTGATGCTTGCAATCAAAATCATGTGAAGTTAATATATGCCAGTTCGTCAACGGCTAATCCGGAGAATACCACTTCTATGTATGGAATAAGCAAGTATTTCGATGAACAGTATGCATCTATCTATTGTAAGGCTGCGACCGGGTGCCGGCTGCATAATGTATATGGACCTAATCCGCGAAAAAGAACTCTTCTCTGGTTCCTGATGGAAAAGGAAAACGTGTCATTATACAACTGTGGTCAGAATATCCGGTGCTTCACTTACATAGATGATGTCATTGAGGGGCTTATCTATTCGGTGGGTTGTAACCGGCAACTTATCAATATTTGTAACGTCCAACCTGTGACTACTATGTATTTTGCTTCTTTAGTAAAATACTACAAACCGCTTGAAATTGAGCTAATTAATGAAAAACGGGATTTTGACAATTTAGAGCAGTCGGTGAACCGGGATATCTATTTAGTACCTTTGTCCTATACGTCAGTCGAGGACGGAGTAAAAAAGGTATTCGCCATGCGGAGAGAGGATAATTCTCAAAAAAATGCGGGGGCGGAGAAATAGAAATCCTATGAATGTACAACCATTCTAATTAATTCCTGCATGTTGAGTAACTATCATTGTTTCTCCATGTAGGAATTTAATAATTTGAAGCTATGAGTAAAGAGAAGTCATTAACATTGAAACAAGAGAAGTTTTGCCAGTATTACGTTGACATTGACGGCAACGCAAGTGAAGCATACCGAATGGCTTACGACTGCTCTAAGATGAAGCAGGAGAGCGTTTGGCGCAATGCTCATGCCCTTATGCAGAACATCAAGGTTACATCAAGGATAAAAGAGATAAGAGAAAAGAGGGCAAAAGAATCTGAAGTGAAACGTGAGACTGTGGAACGTGTGCTGATGGATATCGTTACTGCGGACCCTAATGACCTGTATATTGTCGATGAACTAACAGGTAAGGTAAAGATGAAAAGTCCCTCCCAGCTTCCTAAGCGTGCCCGTAACGCATTGAAGAAGATCCAGAATAATAGAGGAGTGGTTAATTATGAGTTCAACGGCAAGACAGAAGCCGCCCGGATTCTTGGTGCCTGGAATGGATGGGAAGCCGATAAGAATGTCAACATCAAAGGTGGAGACGGAAATAAAGTCGGTGAACTTCGTATCGGATTTGAAGATAATGAGAATTCGGAAGAATAGAACAATTTGAACTGCAAAATCCGGTATTCATCCTACGGAGAAACCTTACTTTTAGAACAATATGGTTATAAATTATAAGAAGCTAAATCCTAACGGATTCTATCTATTGAAGTACTTGAATGATGAGACTATCCGTTTTATCATTCTCTATGGAGGTTCATCTTCCGGTAAGTCGTATAGTGTGGCACAAACAATACTGATACAGACATTACAGGATGGTGAGAACACTCTTGTCATGCGTAAGGTAGGAGCTTCTATTCTCAAAACCATTTATGAAGATTATAAGGTCGCTGCGATCGGTCTTGGCATCTCCCATTTGTTCAAATTTCAACAGAATACTATTAAATGTCTGGTAAATGGTGCGAAGATAGATTTCTCCGGTCTTGACGATCCGGAGAAGATAAAAGGTATCTCTAACTATAAGCGAGTTCAGTTAGAGGAATGGTCAGAGTTCGAGCATCCGGATTTCAAGCAGCTACGTAAGCGTTTGCGTGGTAAGAAAGGGCAGCAGATTATTTGTACCTTTAACCCGATCAGTGAAAGCCATTGGATAAAGAAAGAGTTTATTGATAAAGATAAATGGCATGATGTACCGATGACTGTTACCATTGCCGGCAAAGAGTTGCCGGAAGAACTTACCAAGGTCAAATCCGTAAGAAAGAACGCACCCAGGCAAATACTTAATCTTCGTACTAAGCAAATCGAGGAACAGGCCCCTAATACAGTTATTATCCAATCTACCTATTTGAATAATTTTTGGGTTGTTGGTAGTCCTGACGGTACGTATGGTTTCTATGATGAGCAATGTGTTGCCGACTTTGAGTATGATAGAGTTCACGATCCGGACTATTACAATGTGTACGCATTGGGAGAATGGGGTGTCATTCGTACCGGTAGTGAGTTCTTCGGTTCCTTCAATCGTGGCAAACATTCCGGTGAGCATAAGTATGTTCCGGACTTACCTATTCATATCTCTGTCGATAACAACGTGCTTCCGTATATCAGCGTATCATATTGGCAGGTCGATTTCACAACTGGTACCAAGGTTTGGCAATTCCATGAAACGTGTGCTGAAAGCCCCAACAATACAGTAAAGAAAGCTTCCAAACTTGTTGCAAAGTATCTGAAATCTATCCAATATTCTGATAGGTTATATGTACATGGTGATGCATCAACGAAAGCGGCAAACAGCATTGACGATGAGAAGCGTTCCTGGATGGACTTATTCATAGATACATTGCAGAAAGAAGGATTCGAGATTGAAGATAAGGTAGGCAACAAGAATCCGAGTGTTGCCATGACCGGTGAGTTTATCAATGCTATCTTTGATTGTACTGTTCCCGGTATAGAGATACACATTGACGAATCATGTTCGGTATCTATTGAGGACTACATGAGCGTACAGAAAGATGCTAACGGTGCCATTCTTAAAACTAAGGTCAAGAATAAAACTACCTTGCAGACTTATGAGGAGCACGGACACCTGTCTGATACGTTCCGATATGTCGTTGTGGATTTGTGTAGTGAGCAGTATATAGAGTTTAGTAACCGGCGAAAAAGAAACTTGTATGCTTGTAATGGCACTATTAATTTCTTCAATCCAGATACCGAATGTAAATACACTAAGAAGATTCTATATGTGATGCCGAATGTTAATGGGAAATTTGTCCTTATACAAGCGTTTAGATGTGGAAATAAATGGCATGTTGTTGATGTCGTATTTATGGATACTACTTCAACAGAAGATATACGTTCTTCTATTTTGTCCCATGAATCTGATTCATGTGTAATTGAATGTACAGATGCTTATTTCCCTTTTATCCGGGAACTCCGTTCTAGTACAAACAAGGAGATTCGTGTAATGAAAGAGTTTCCGGATGTAGATAAGCGTATTGCTGCAACATCTGATTATGTGAAAAATAGTATTCTTTTTTCTGCATCAAAAGTAGAATCTGATACGGAATATGTTGCCTTCATGAATAATCTGATGGACTATAATAAAGATAGTGAAACAAAAGAGGCCAGTGCTGTTTTGAGTGGGCTAGTACAGTTCGTTGTAAAATTAGGTTTGAATTGAATTGCGTTATATGTGATTGAAAATAAGGATGTTGTATTGTTGATATTATGTTTTCGTAATTTCAAGATTTTAGTGTTTTGGAAAACGGTTTTCCTTTTTACTTAGTTTTGCTCAAAAAGGAACCCAATGAATATTTTTTTTGATAATCTATTTGGAAAGAAATCTAAGACTAAAGGTGAAGTTGAAATAGTTACTTCATCTGAAAATAAGGATATAGATACTCAAAGTGGCAAGGCTGAAAAATGGTCAGTTGCATACATTGAGGACCTTACTAGTCCTATTGTAGCGGGCAGTAACTATCTAACGCTATTCAGTACGATACCTGAAGTCTTTTTCCCGATCGATTATATTGCATCGCGAATTGCAGGTGCTAATTTTCAATTGAAGAAAACTAAGGATGACAGTATAGTATGGGCGAATAAACGAATGAATGGCATACTTAGTCGTCCTAATTGTTTGATGCGTTGGAAAGAATTGATTTATCAGCACCATATTTATAAATTGTGTACAGGGAATAGCTTTATTCGTGCCGCTATGCCTGATGTCTTTTCTACAGCTGAAAAATGGAGATATTGCGATAATTATTGGGTGCTACCTTCTGATAAGACTATTGTAGAACCTGTTTACGGGAATATACCATTGTTTGGCATTGCCCAAACAGAAGATATTATTCGTAGCTATCGTTTGGAGTATGGTTGGAATGGTAGTTTGGAAATTCCTCCATACCAAATATGGCATGATAGAGACGGAAGTGCAGAGTTCTATTCAGGGGCTATGTTCTTGAAGTCCAAAAGTCGTCTTGCTTCCCAAAATAAGCCAATGTCAAATCTAATAGCTGTATATGAAGCTAGAAATGTGATTTATGTAAAGCGGGGTGGATTGGGCTTTATTGTAAGTAAGAAAACTGATGCTACCGGTTCAATAGCGTTGACTGACGATGAAAAGGAACAGCTTTTGAAGCAAAATTTTGAGAAGTATGGTGTAAGGAAGGGCCAGGTACCTTATGGTATTTCAGATGCAGACATTGACTTTGTTCGTACTAATCTTTCTATTGCAGAGTTACAGCCGTTTGAAGAGACTTTGGCTGATGCAATAAATATTGCAGGGGCATACGGCATCCCTGCCGTTCTTGTTCCGCGAAAAGACCAGTCCACATTTAGCAATCAGGCTACTGCTGAAAAGAGCGTATATTGTTCAACTGTTATTCCTATGGCCAAACAATTCTGCAAGGATTTTACAGCTTTCCTTGGTCTTGAAGGAGGGGGATATTATTTGGATTGTGATTTCTCTGATGTTGATTGTTTGCAGGAAGGATTGAAAGAATCCGAAGACGTAAAGACAAATATAAATAAACGTTGTCGTGAACAATTCTCATGTGGGCTTATAACACTCAATGACTGGCGTGCCCAAATAGGCGAAAGTATGATAGAAAATCCCTTGTTTGACAAATTGAAATTTGATATGTCAGATGAGGAACTGGATAAAGTAAATCGAGTTTTTAACACTAAAAGTGGAGATGAAAAAGATGGAAGAGAAAATCAAAAGCCTTCAGTACAAGACAAAGGCAAATGATGTTGATGAGAAGGGTATCGTTACCGTTGCGGTGAACGGTATCGGTGTGAAGGACTCACAAAATGACATATCTATGCCCGGCTCATTCAATAAGACATTGAAAGAAAATATTGGTCGGATGCGTTGGTTCCTGAATCATCGTACAGACCAGTTGTTAGGTGTTCCGTTGAGTGGTAAGGAAACAGAAGGTAATTTGGTTATGGTCGGTCAGTTAAATCTTGAAAAACAGATTGGCCGTGATACGTTAGCTGATTATAAGCTGTTTGCAGAGAATGGAAGAACCCTAGAACACTCTATCGGAGTAAAAGCCATCAAAAGGGATTCTATCGATCCTTGTAAGGTGCTTGAATGGCGTATGATGGAATATTCAACATTGACAAGTTGGGGGAGTAATCCACAGACGTTCCTTGTGAATATCAAGTCTGCTACTGCTGACCAGGTAAAGGAAGCTGTTGATTTCGTCCGGAAAGCGTTCTTGCAGCATGGATATAGTGATGAACGTTTAAAAGGATACGATATGGAATTAAGTTTATTACTGAAGAGCCTCAACGGTGGTGCCGTTGTCTCATGTCCTCATTGTGGTTATCAATTTGATTATGATGCAGAAACAGAGCATACCTTTGCCCAACAGGTATTAGATTATGCTGCTGATTATCAGAGATGGATAACACAGGACATTGTAAGGGAAGAAATGGAGAAGCTCACTCCGGAGATTAGAACCCAAGTAATTTCTCTTATTGATTCTGTCAAATCAGAAAAGAAAGAATTTTCTCAAAAGGGTCTACAAGACCTTATGAATTATGTAAGATGTCCCCACTGTTGGGGAAAAGTATATCGTTCGAATGCTATTCTGCAAAACACTTCTGAAGATACCACCGGAAAAAATGAGCCGTCTGTTGACACTCAAGAAAAGAATGACGGGGAAAATGGGAACGATGAAGTGACGATTAAAGCCGCTGATAATGGCACTTTACTCGATTTTAAGAGTTTGAATAGCTGTTTCGAGAATAAATAACTTAAAATTTAAATTTTATGCCAATTAGAAAATTTACAGTATCAGATTTTAATCTGAAAACGGACGGCTTGCCGGCAGAACAGAAGGCGTTTATGGAAAACATCGTCGGCATGATGTGTGAAGTAGTAAACAAGTCCCTTGAAGGAATTGCATCACCGGATGAGGTATCAAAACAGTTTGACGATATTAATAAATTGCTGAAATCCTATGACAATGAGAAGTTCCAGCAATTGGTTAAAGACAATGAAGAACTCGTTGCCCAGGTAAAGACCCTTGGAGAAAGTATTGAGAAAATGAAACAAAAGGGCTTGTCTATGAATGCTATCAACAAGTTCGATGAGAAGTTGAACGAGATGCTTGATTCTGAAAAATTCAGAGATTTCGCAGAAGGAAAAACACGCAAATCAGGAGAGTTTAACGGCTTCTCCTTGAAAGATGTCGTTTCCATGACTGACAATTACACCGGTGATTTGTTGATTACTCAACAACAGAAACGTGTTGTGACTCAGGTTGCCAACAAAAAGTTGCATATGCGTGATGTATTAACGACGCTGACAGCTGATCCTGCATATCCTCAACTCGCCTATGCGCAAGTATATGCTTTCAACCGCAATGCCCGTTTTGTAACAGAGAACGGTCGTTTACCGGAATCAAGTATCAAGGTAAAAGAGATACAGACAGGAACTAAGCGCCTTGGTACTCATATCCGTATCTCAAAACGTATGTTGAAATCAAGAGTGTACATTCGTTCCTACATCTTGAACATGCTTCCTGAAGCTGTTTGGATGGCAGAAGACTGGAACATTTTGTTTGGTGACGGTAATGGTGAGAATTTGCTTGGTATTATTAATAATACTGGGGTGACTTCTGTAGAGAAGATTATTAGTACAGCCATTGTTACAGGTGCCGCCGGTGCTGTAAAAGCTATTACCGGATATAACGGTGATAAGGATGTAATTGTAGAGTTTGCAGAACCACAGGATTTGATTCTTGATGGAATGAGTATCACGTTCGCTGGTGCCGCTGTTCTTACAGAACTGAACAAAACACACGCTCTTGTGAAAATGGAAGATGGTCGTATCCTTATTCCTGGTGTCGCGTTCTCCGGTGCTGAAACGGCTACGGATAAAATGACATTCAGTGTTCATGAAGCCGGCTTTAAGAACATTGAGGAACCCAACTCTGAAGATGTAGTGAAAACAGCTTTCGCCGCAATGACATATGCCCAGTATTTTCCGAATGCTATTATTCTTAATCCAATGACTGTTAACGGTATGGAATCAGAGAAAGATACGACAGGACGTAATCTTGGTATCGTTAAAATGGTTGATGGGGTGAAATATATTGCCGGTCGTCCGATTATCGAGTATGGTGGTATTCTTCCAGGTAAGTATCTTTTAGGTGACTTTAACCAAGCTGCAAATTTGGTTGATTATACCACTTTGACACTTGAATGGGCTGAAGATGTGGAGACCAAGCTTTGCAATGAGGTTGTGCTGATGGCACAAGAAGAAGTTATCTTCCCGATTTATATGCCGTGGGCTTTCGCTTATGGGGATTTGGCCGCATTGAAGACTGCAATAACTAAAGCGTAGGATTATGGATTACATACTTAGAGGTAACGATAAGGATGTAACCAATGTGCTTAAAGAGCAACGCATTCGGATTAATAGAGGGATGATTCAACTCATCCCTATTTCCGAATGTGGTCTTGTTACAGAAGAAGATGCCCGAAAGACATTGGAATGTATGCTTGCAGAGAAAAATGAAGAGATTGGCAGGCTTACTGCATCCATTGTAGAGAAAGATAAGACAATTGTTGAACTGACAGAAGAGCGTGAAACAATGAAAGCTCGCATTGCAGAACTTGAAGTACAGGTGCCTTCTGATGAAAAGAATCTTCCGGTTGCCGATTCAAAAGATTTGCAAGAGGAAGATGCCAAGGAGGTAACTGTTACAGATGATAAAGCCGTTTCCGTAGAAGATGAAAAGAAAACCGGGAAAGGCAAGACCTCTAAATAACTATCGCTATGTTGATTGATGTTTCATATTTTATGTCAGGTCCCAGGCATATTGAGAATGTTTCGGTCGCTGAAATGCCTTCGCCCCAATCTCTTGCTGTGAATGAGGTGATAAATGGGTATATTAAGGCATTTCAGCCCGAATTTCTCCGGAATGTTGTTGGTGTGACTCTTTCCCAAGCTATCACAGATTATTTGGAGCTTATTGAACGGGAAAAGGAAGATTCTTCAGATGAAGTTGATATTTCAGAAGAGAAGGAAGCCCCCCAGTCCGGATATGCAGTATTATGCGAGAAGCTGTGTGAACCGTTCGCTGACTATGTCTTTTATCATATTCTTCGTGACGCAAACACCCAGGCTACAATAACCGGGCTTGTCCGTTTGAAATGTGCTAATGAATATATAGCTCCTTTGAAGAGACAAGTAAGCACATGGAATAGCATGGTAGAGAAGAATAAACAGTTTGTTGAATGGGCTATGTCGAATGATTGTCCTTTCGATGTGAAAATAACCAAGAATCTTTTGACCCCAATTAATGCTTTCAATTTATGATAGATTTAGATATAACAGAACTGTTTGAGGAGATTGTAAAGGAACTTCCAGAAGGGCTTGAAATTCTCTATCCAAATGGGAAAGGGGGAACTAAAGTTATGAAGTCCCCAAGGTTGAATTACATCTTCGGTAGCAGTCAATATATCAAAGATATTTTAGATGAATACAGTAAGTCTTCTGCCCAGTCTGAAAGGAAGTTTCCATTGGTTGCACTATTCACTCCAATTAGTGAGGATAGAGGTGATGCGGATTATTTTTCAAAAGCAAAGGTTTCGTTAATTATAGCATGTTCTTCTTGTAAAGAGTGGAGCAATGAGATGCGCAGAACCACATCTTTTAAAAATATCCTTCGGCCAATCTATAAACGTTTATTGGAAGTATTATATGAAGATTCTCGGTTCGACTGCGACTATGACGAAAAAGTGAAACATAGTTATTCAGAAAACTATTCATATGGCAGATACGGAGCCTATACAGATTCCGGTGAGGCTGTGAGCGAGCCGATTGATGCCATAAATATACGCTCGATGGAAATAAAAATTAATAATCTTAATTGTAGAAGAAAATGAGAAAGATTAGAACGTGTAAGGGTTCCCGGATGAACACTGGTAGTTCTGCTTGTAGCATTGACTGGAAAAAGGTCAAAGGTGCTATCTTGACAGAACATGGTGTCAAACTCCCTGCTGATATAACAGGTGAGAAGTTGCTCGAATTGTGCCATGCAGACCGTCCCGGGCGTATTTACCCTATTTTGCCATTCCTGGAGTATGCCAAGAATGGTGGAGAGCCTCAAGTTAATCCTGTAGGGTACGGTGCAAGTGAATACAACGGGCTTAGCGCTCAAACAGACACCTTCACTTTGAAGAAATTTGATGAGGTTTTGAATGCCCAGCTTCTGAAATGTGCCAATAAAGGATGGGACGTTTACTTTTGGAATCAGGATAATATGTTGATCGGTTATAATGATGACACTGATATCCTTGCCGGTATTCCGATGTCTACTGTTTACCCGACCGTGACACAGTACCCGACCAGTAGTGCTAAGTCTGCGATGACTGTTAGTTTTTCACATGAAGATGTGGAAGACAGCCAATTGCACTTTGACTACGTGCAGTTAGACTTCAATCCCAAGAATTTCGTTAAAGGCTTGGTTGATGTTGTGTTTCAAAAGTTGGAGGCCGAAAATACTTACAAAATAGTTGAAGTTGTTGGTGGTTATGACCGTACAGAAGAATTTGGCAGTCTTATTGCTGATGGTGCTGCTGAAGTTATGAATAACGTAACTTCTGCTACATATTCGGATGGTATCATTACCATTGTTCCTAAAGCCGGGGCGGTTCCTTCGTTGAAAGCTCCTTCTGTATTGTATGAAAAAGGAATCAGAGGTATTGAGCAGGTGTCATGAAGGTAGATAATGTTACGTTCGTCGAGGTTGCTGTGAAGGGCATGACGAAGGAAGAGTTTATTAATGCACACATTAAAGTCGTGTGGCAGGAACTGAAGGAAGCTGACCGTAAGAAGAAGCTCTCGGAAGTGTACGATGCGATAACTAAGTAACCGACGGGCTGGGGTGTGATTACAGCCCGGCCCGTTATAATTTTACTGTATGGCAGATTTTGATGAATTACATAGAGTTATTCATTCCATTGCATCCGGGTTTGAAGAGGAATGTATTAGGTGTATGGAAGAACATAAGAATGTGCTCGTTGATTGTATTCAGGAACAATTATATTCCGGCTTGGACGGTACCGAACATCTATTGAATCCTGATTATGATACTGACACCTATTTTAACGAGCCCGGTCCCTGGCAGAACCGTGCGGAACAATATAAACGATGGAAGGAGAGGATAACTCCGCCTCTTAGAAGTGAGATGCTTTATTTGCCACCGCGTCCGGTTGAGGTACCTAACCTTTTTATTACTGGTACTTTCTATGATAGCATAACTGCCGATAGAATTGATTCCGGGCTTCGATTCTCAACGAAAGGATTTACGGACGGTAGTTCTATTGAGAAGAAATACGGTGAGCAGATTTTAGGCATTGGTGATACAGCTAAAGAGTACTTTAATATTATGTATCTCCGTCCCTGGATGGAACGTTTCTTTTCAGAATGTGGATATCGGTAGAAAATGGCTTGTAGTTGCGAAATAAGAAAGATGCAGAGTGAACTGGAACGTATCAGTGATCTTGCAAAGAAAGCAGCTGTCTTGGATGGTTGCATGTATGTCGTTTATCAGAAAGAAGATGGTACCTATGCTTTTGATAAACTAGGAGTTGAGATAAAAGGAAAGATTGTTGAATATAGACATTACCTGTAATTATGGCAGATTTAAAATTAAAAGATTTCGTTGATGAGAACGATTTGCAGAAATTGGTGGAGCTTGATAATACTATTGAGCGTGTGAGGGCTGATTATGTTAATGCGGCCAAAGAATTAGCAAAAGGTTTGAAACTAAATGTAGAAGGTGTTGCTGATCTTGAAAAGTTGAGTAACCTTTATAATACTCAAGCAAAAACGGCTGGTTCTGCATCTGCTGAATTAACCGAAGCTCTTAGAAGACAGTCTGAAATAACTCAAACTGTCAGTAAGAAGATAGAGGAAAAGCTAAATGTAGAGAAATTATCTGCTGCTGAACTGAAGAAACTAACCAAAGCAAACTCGGATAATGCTGTGTCCTTGGAAAAGGCTGCTAAAGCAGAAGCTAACTTGACAAAAGCGCAGAATGCCGGTAATACTACTCGTAAGAAAGCTGTTCTATCTGAAGAAGAACGTTTAAAACTTATCAGAACTGCTATTATCTTGACTAATCAGGAAGTACATAGCCGTTCACAAGCAAAGGAAATGAATAAGCAGCTGCAAAAGGCTGTTGATGTTTTGAAAGATACGGATGAAAACTATATTCGTACACTTGCCCGTCTTAATTCTACAATCGGAATCAATACCGATTACATAAAGCGAAATTCCGATCGATATAGTCAACAGAAAATGACTATCGGTGCATACCGGGAAGAAGTAAAGGCTGCATGGGTTGAGATACAGAACGGTAATAAATCCATGCAGAATATGGGTGTTATTGCCCGGAATGCCGGTAGGATGCTTAATACAGAGCTTGCTCCTGGGTTAAGTAAAGTTGGTGCTGGTTTAAAAGGGTGGGCAGCTGGATATATTGGTGCACAAGCTGTTGTTAGTGGAGTTGTTGCTTTATTTACAAAACTGCGTGAAGGAGTAGGTGATATTGTTAAATTTGAATTAGCTAATAGTAGGCTTGCTGCAATATTAGGAACCACTTCTGATAAAGTGAAGGAGTTAACTGCGGATGCTCAACGTTTGGGTGCTACAACGAAATACACTGCATCCGAAGCTACGGATTTGCAAATAGAACTTGCTAAACTGGGTTTTACTCGAAAAGAAATATTAGATGCAACAGAGCACGTTCTAAAATTTGCACAAGCTACCGGGGCAGAATTAGCAGATGCGGCTTCATTGGCAGGTGCTTCTCTTCGTATGTTTAATGCTGATACAAGAGAAACTGAAAGATATGTGTCTGCGATGGCTGTCGCAACAACCAAAAGCGCATTGTCGTTTTCATATCTCGCTACTGCATTACCAATTGTTGGACCGGTTGCAAAAGCCTTTAATTTCAGTATTGAAGATACTTTGGCTTTGTTGGGTAAATTATCGGATGCCGGCTTTGATGCTTCAATGGCTGCTACTGCTACCCGTAATGTTTTTCTAAATTTAGCTGATAGTAATGGAAAGCTGGCAAAGGCGTTAGGTAAGCCCGTTAAAACATTGCCTGAGTTAGTTGAAGGATTGAAATCGCTAAAAGAAAAAGGGGTAGACTTGAATACTACTCTTGAATTAACTGATAAGCGTAGTGTTGCCGCTTTTAATGCCTTTCTCACCGCTGTTGATAAAATATTACCACTTAGAGAACAGATTACTGGTGTAGAACGTGAATTGGGCGATATGGCTCACACGATGGGAGATAATGTTCATGGAGCTCTTGCTAACTTATCTTCAGCATGGGAAGCGTTTATGCTTTCTTTCTCCGAGTCAACGGGACCTGCTAAGGAGTTTCTTAATTGGATGGCTGATAAAATAAGAGGTATCGCCAATGATTTGAAATCTCCTGAAGAAAAAATAGAAAAGATAGATTATAATTTTAGAACACTTGCAAAAAAAGATGCGAACAAAAAGTTATTGGAAGTAGAAAAAGATTTTCAGGCAGAATATAAGAGGCTTATTGATGCTGGTGATACAGAGGAACAAGCATACACAAAAGCTGTTATTCAAATGAAAAATAAACGTATTGAAGTAACGGCCCAAGAGAGAGAAGCTTTAAAACGGATGAAAACTCGTGCTCAATATGCAACATCAGAGTTTGAAGATATGTCTTGGATAAAGAATGGTGCTGCTAAAATGTTTGGCTATTACACATCGGAAGCAGAAAAAGCGGATAAGGCTCAGTTGGAATTTTCTAAAAACTTATTCAAAATAGCATCTAGCGATGAGTTTAATCGTGGACTTGATGTGATTGCAGAAAAGTTCCGTCCAAAGGGTAACGACAAAAATGGTTCAGGTATAACAGTCCTTACTGATAAAGAAAAACGTGAACAGGAAAAAGCTCTCAAAGAGAAGCTGAAAATTCATGAAACTTATCAGGAGTCAGAACTAGCTCTTATGGATGAGGGACTGGAGAAAGAACTTGCTAAAATTGGTGTTGCTTACTCGAAGAAGATTGCTGCCGTCAAGGGTAATAGCAAAGAGGAAATTGCTACACGTCAGAATTTAGCTAAGGAAATGCAGGAAAAGCTAGATGAGTTTACTATTAAGTATAATTCTGATCGTGAGAAGAAGGATGTTGAGAACGCTCTTGCTGTTGTAAAAAAGGGGTCCCAGGAAGAACTTGATTTGAAATTGCACCAGTTGGAATTGCAACGTGAAGCAGAAATTGATGCAGCGGAGAAAACTGGTGAAGATGTTTTTCTCATTGACGAAAAATATGCAAAAAAGAAACAAGAACTTTACGAAAGACATGCATCCGATCAGGTGCAATTAATAGCAGAGAATGCGGCGCATGAGCAGGAAATCCGGGATGCTGCATATGTTATGGATACGCTTGCTCTTAAAAAACAGTTAGCTTCTAAGGAAATAACCCAGCAAGAGTATGCAGAACTTGAGTATCAGTTAAAATTAGATTATGTACGTAAAACAACCGAAGCTGCAATTGATGCGTTGGAGTTGGAACTTCGAAACGAAAATTTGAGTGCAGAGGATAGGGCAAAGATTGCAGAGCAGTTACAGAAATTGAAAGCGGACCTTTCCCAGCAAGAAGCAGAAGCGGAAATAGATGCTATCAATAAAGTTACTAAAGCGGATGAGAAAGCACAGAAAGAACGTCAGAAGAACTTGAAAAAATGGCTTCAAACTGCATCTCAAGCTGTGGGAGCTATTGGAAACTTAGTCTCTTCTATTTATGATGGTCAGATTCAGAAAATAGAAGAAGAGCGGGAAGCTAATGAGGAAAAGTATGATGAGGATATTGAACGAATTGAGAATCTGGCAGAGTCTGGAGCTATATCCGAAGAGGAAGCGGAAGCGCGTAAACGGGCAGCAAAGGATCAGACAGAAGCCAAGAATAAGGAGTTGGAAAAACAAAAGCAAGAGATTGCCCATAAACAAGCTGTTTGGCATAAGGGAGTACAAGTTGCAGAAACTGGAATTGCAACAGCTCGTGGTATTATGGAAGCTTTCCAGTTAGGTCCGATTGCCGGTGCTGTAATGGCTGCTGTTATCGGGGCGATGGGGGCTATGCAAGTAGCAACAATTCTTGCCACTCCTATTCCTTCTTATGCAGAAGGTACTAAAGGTAATGATAGGCACCCCGGCGGTGCTGCTTTGGTTGGTGATGCCGGTAAACATGAAGTTATCATGTATTCCGGAAAAGCATGGATTACTCCTGATACTCCAACTTTAGTTGATATTCCTAAAGGTGCGCAAGTCTTTCCTGATGTTGATAAGGTAGATATCTCTAATTTTGATATGCCGGATTGGGACTTTCCTACATTTTCACCGACATATTTAGCATCCTCTTCCGGTAACACCATTGTTTTCAATGATTATTCCCGGTTAGAAAAAAGGGTTGATAGAACAAATCTCCTTTTAATGAAGAGTCTAAAAATGCAACGCCAGGATGCTTCTAACCGTGAATTTGAACTGTATAAGTTATCTAAACTGAAATAGTCATGATTGAAAGATTAAATCAGATAACATTGAATGATTTCATTGAGCTTTCATGTGGAAACTATGCTTGTTTGCTTTCGGATCGCGAATTTGTGTCAGAGAGCACGCTTAAAGAGATAGCATCTAAATTGCTCATTGAATACAGAAGTATTGTTAATCCTTCAAATATGAAGGCTATGGTAATGGACAAGGAGGATATGCTGAAAGAACGTGCCAAACTATTGAGCCTTCGTATATGTCAGACTCTTGTTTCTCTTGGCTTTTATGATGATGTTCGTCAGGTATTGGAACAACTAAATGTAGATTCTCGGAATATGAGTGATGAACAGGTAACATCGAAGATTGACTATTTGTTTCATTCTGCAATTTTTGAGCAAAAACGGAATGAGGAAAGACGCAGTGAGGAACATAAAGGAAATAAGGTTACTCCTGAACAAATTCGTTCTTCTTTCGATGCCGAGATTGCTTTTCTAATGACATTCTTTAAAATGAGTATAGATTCCCGTGTAATTAATGCTGCTGTCTACGCAAATATTGTTCATCAAGCCGATGTTGAAATATCGTTCAGAAAAAGAAGCACATGATAATATTGGTATTTACATATATGCTGTAATTCGATTAATTTTTAATTAAAGCGAATTATTTCATACAGTCGTTTGTACATCTCCTTTAGAATCACAAACGACTTTTTTATGAATAGAAAAAACAGCATCCATTGTATAAATAGGCATTTATACAATGTTTTATTGTCAGAATTACGTACATTAGAGACGAAGTGTAATCGGATAACAGCAGAAGTGTCCGAGGTAAAAAAAATGATTGCCTTATTGCCCCCCGATATAGGCACTCTTATTAGTTCAATCGAGCGTTCTGCTAAGGAAATGCACGAGCAAAGTATCATGCACCGGGAATACGTGGAAAGGTGCATTAATGGCGAACCGAAGATACACCTAATAAGGAGGGCTGACAATGGACTTTGAAAAGGAATTATCAGAAATATATCCTTGGATATTAAAGGTGGCAAGAAAATTCTGCTGTTCCATGCAAGATGCTGAAGACTTAGCCGGTGATACAGTTTATAAGCTACTTGTGAATCGTGATAAATTTGATTGTTCTAAACCACTTCAACCGTGGTGCCTTATTATAATGAGGAATACTTATATAATAAGATACAATAGAAATTCCCTTATACATTTTACAGGGCTTGATATGGTAGACGGAAGTGCCATTTCTAACTGTACAGCTCATTCAATACTGTTTGATGATTTGGTTTCCACAATACAACGGTGTGCTAAAAAATCCCGTTGTATTGATAGTGTGATGTATTATGCTAGTGGATATTCTTATGATGAGATAAGTGAAATCCTGAACATTCCTGTTGGAACTGTAAGAAGTCGTATTTCTTCTGGCAGGAAGCTTATACTTCAAGAAATAGGATAATAATGAGTAAGGTTTCAAAATGGTAACTTATATATGC
This sequence comes from Bacteroides sp. B1-V-101, assembly GCF_023656585.1. Taxonomy (NCBI): domain Bacteria; kingdom Pseudomonadati; phylum Bacteroidota; class Bacteroidia; order Bacteroidales; family Bacteroidaceae; genus Bacteroides; species Bacteroides sp. B1-V-101. Next base: position 78,676 of record NZ_JAMOKH010000013.1, read on the forward strand.
TCATAATAACCTGCAAAGTGTTCTGAATTACAAAATTTGAGGGTCTTTATATTTGTAAATTTATAGCAATAGAATGAATTATGGAAGTATATTCTATGTGGATATACAAAAAAAACTTATATTTGTAATATATCCGAGTTTAATGCTATTGGGTGAATTGGTGAATAAATTATTGTTGGATTAATAGATATATTTTTGAAAAGAATAGATATGAAAGATTTTTGGAATGACTATAAAATGATAATATTAGTGATATTATCACTATTGATTTTTTCTTTTGTATTGATGTTGAGAGAAGAAGAACTTGTTAATAATATAGGAATAAGCCTTTTTGTAAATGTGAGCACGACTGCTCTGACAGTTTTGGTAATTGATAGATTATATCGAAGAATTGAAGTTAGAAAGAAAAAACCGCTTGAGTTTGCGGCATATAATGATGTAACTCTTTGGTGTAATAAATTTATTAGCTTTTGGCAAACGGCTTACCGTGATTGTGGATATTATGCCCCTAAAACAGATAAAGGTATTTTCTTGGAAGATGAATTTCGAAGAATTTATGATTCTTTGCAACTTGATGCTATTGCTCCTGTTACCCCAAAAATATCTTGGGAAAGATATTTACTTTCCGAGAATCAAAGAATGATAGATGGAGGAAGAGAAATTCTAGTGAAATATGCATATTACATTCCTCCTGAAATATATAAGGTAATATATCAGTTAATTGATTCTCCATTTATATATACAATTTGCAATATACCGGCAATAAAATTGTCAGATATTGAATTTAAAACAAATAGGAAGAATGTATTAGGAGCATATACGGCTAAACCTAAACAAGCAGAATTAGATTTATTTTTAAAAGTTCATGGTTGGTGTTTTACTAAACATAAGGAACTAGGGAAACTATTTAAAGGGGTACGTACTGTTTCTGCATTAATATAATTGTTTTTATAATGCATATTTAACCTGTAGAACATTTCTATGACATTTTAAAAGGGAAAGATTAGTATGTAGGACATTGAAAAGTCCTTTTTATTCCTTGGTATAGATATTGTTTTGAAAAACAGATAGTTATATTGCATTTTAGCAAAGCATGATTTTCAAGAATTTAGCCAATCGGGAAACCGGTTGGCTTTTTCTATATATTTGCTCGTGAACGTTCAAAAGGAGTTAAAATGCTTTGTAAATATGTACTTACCGTTGATAGTATTTCTTATGATATTCCCAAATCTTGTATTCAGAATTGGGATGAAATAAAGTTTTCCCGTAAACGCTCCGGACTTGAAGGAATAACTAGAACCTTTACTTCAAAATTCCAGTTTGTGGGAGAAGCCTATGATCTCATATTGGAGGAGTATTTGAGCAAATACCTGGCTTCTAATGCTAGTATCACTGTTTATACTATAACTAATTCTCATACTTATGAAGAATTCTTCAGTTGCCGACTGGATTTCGGTTCATTGACCTATGATGGAAATACTGTTTCTATTAATTCGATAGATGATAGTGTCGCTAATATCATAAAGGCTAACAAAGGAACGCAGTACGAATATTCGGTAGATGAGATAAAAGATGTATATCAGCTTTATTATGATTCTGTAAGTATGAATTATAGTCAACCGCATACATTAGGTGGTAATACTGTAGAAAATGATGCTTCTTTGCAATATATTGTAATTGACAAAGGAATATATGTAGAAGCTATAACATATTCGCTTCCCTTATATATTTCAGGTGGTGAACTTCCGTCACGGGATTCACCTCTTGAGTTTTATGATGCACCACAGGAATCGAAAGATGATCCAAATGTATTTGTTAAAGCCTTGTCCGACATTGATATAGTATTGAATTTTAGTTTTGAATACTATATCAGTTATAGTGATGCGTATACAACTAAAGCTGAAATTGTTCTAGGTGGGCGTTACGAAGATGGTCGTTTAGTCGAGTTGAAAAGATGGGGGTATAATAAGGGGGATGTTACTCCAAGTAATCTGAATGAATCCATCAAGATTCATCTGACTAAAGGGCAGGCTTTATTTTTGGATTTGAAGGTAACATTTAACAGAGTTAATGCTTCTACTGGCAATATTTATTTTCGTAATTTCAAATTTGAGACACGCTTTACTTCTCGAGCTAACCCTATCTATGTGGATGCAATAAGACCTATTGATGTGTTAAACCGATTGCTTAAAAGCATGAATGGTGGAAATGAAGGTATCTATGGTGAAATAGCTTCAGGTGTTGATGAAAGGTTAGATAATTGCGTGATATTAGCTGCTGAAAGTATTCGTGGAATCCCCCAAGCTAAGCTATATACTTCTTATACAAAGTTTAAAAACTGGATGGAAACAGTTTTTGGCTTTGTGCCTGTGATCAATGGTGTCACTGTTTTTTTTAAACACCGGGACAAATTGTTTAGTGATAACAATGTAAAGGATTTAAATAGCAGCTTTTCTAGTTTTGAGTATAAGGTTGATTCATCAAGAATATATTCTTTGGTTAGGGTAGGATATGATAAACAGGACTATGAAAGTATGAATGGTCGTGACGAATTCCGATTTACTACTGAATATACTACTGGCATTGATATAACTGATAATGTATTAGAGTTGATTAGCCCTTACCGTGCTGATGTTTATGGAATTGAATTCTTATCGCAAAAGAGAGGCCAAGATACAACGGATAGTGAAAGTGACAATGATGTGTTTTTTGTTTGTGCCAGTACTACATTACATGATAATGGCGGAGTACAAACATATAAAGAGTATAGGCTTATAAGGAGCGGTTGGGAAATAAGTGGCGTACTTGATCCTGAAACGATGTTTAATACCATGTATTGGCAAGGAGGCATATTGCAAGCAAATGCCGGCTATATTGGTATGTTCACTAAAAAACTATCTTATTCTTCTTCTGACGGTAATAGTGATGTTGTTGTCAATGGTATAGGAATGAAAGATGATTTTAACGTTGAAAGTGGTATTATAACTTGTGGAGATGTTTCATTCACAACTTATAATGAAGATATTCCACCAACAGATGATGAAACGATTAAAATCTTAAAAGATGATCTAGTTTACGAGGGCTACATCAAGGAGGTGAGTAGTACAGTTGAGAGAAACGAGGGAGTGAAGTATGATTTATTTGTCCGTTCAATAACAAAAGCCTAGAAATATGATTATAAGCCCGTTTACCCCACTGTTTTTTTCTCCGTCTACCGATAAATTTGGAGCGAAGAGTAAATATGTGCAATTATTCGCACGTACAGACAGGATTTTTGTTGAATTGATTTTGACAGCCAAAGAGCAGGAGCCTATAGTATACATTAATAATCTTTTAAGTAATATATCTACACCTGTATCATTAAGCTCATGGAAGATGAATGATGATAAGATTCTTTATTTCTATAACATTTCATTGCTTCCATGTGGATACTATACTGTAACAGTTAATGGGAATACGAGTGAGATTTTTAAAGTTACGGACGATGAATGTGAGTTATCAGAAACCAGCCTTATTCAGTATTCAATGAAAGATAATAAGCAGCGTCTTGATGCTGTCTGGTGGATAGATGGGATGCAATACTTTTTTGATTTTCGCGTTCCTGGTGGTTTCAAAGATAACGGATGGACGTTCGGTGTGGATAATGAGCAGTTCGTGACCTCTGATGAGGATATTGTTGAGCTATTCAGCCACGAATATACAACAGTATTATTCACGCTTGGAAATGGGATGGGATGCCCTGTGTGGTTTGCTGAATTATTGAATCGTGTCTTATGCTGTAATTACGTCTACTTTGATGGTGTCCGATATACCAGAAAGGAAAGTAATGTTCCGGAACTTAACCAGCAAATAGAGGGATTGAAGAGTTTTGTGTTCAATCAAATGTTACAGAAGGTAAGAACGATGAATCCAGTTTTGGAATGGAATAACCAGCTTGCTATGAGGTGTGTACAAAGCGGTGCTTATAGGATAGCAGATGATGAAGGAATGCGTAGTATCAAGTATGGTTCAGAAAGTGAGGTTGCAGAGGTCGGAGCATATATCAATATGACTAAGGCTATTCCTAATACTGGAGTTTCTATTAATAGTGATACTATGGTTACTGTCAACAGTATTCATCACCTAGGTGTTGATGAAAATTCATATTGGGATTTGATTGCAATCAAGACGACTGACATAGATAACAAGTATATTGGTAGAAGAGGTTACGGTAAACTTACAGTTAATGGACTGGATAGACTAAAGAACGATTTGGACAACGGTTCGATAAATTTGCGTGCTGTACTATATAAAGGAGATTCGTATACTAACCTCATTGAAGGGAGTGTAATCAGTAGGGATGGTGTATGTGTCTTGAAAGGTATTAACGGTGGAGATATTGGTGCTCTGAAGGAGTTCCAACTTTATCTTGATAATGTCTATGATTGCGACATAGATAATCTTGGTATGACCATTGAGCTTGTATGGGTATATGAAAATGATTAAAAAAGAGAATTATGACAGAAACAGAAAAACAACAGATTATTAGCCTTGTGTTACAAGCGTTGAAGACAAACAGTCTTACAATAGAGCAACTGACTGATACAACAGAGCTATCCAAAGATATGTACGTTGAAGTTAGTGGCGGTCGGAAAATATCTATTGATTTACTTTCAAGTACCATTGCTAAAATGGTGAATGGGGATTTTGATGCATTAGTGGAGAATGTCAATAAGATTGCAAAAGATTTATCGGATGGAGACGCCGAGTTATTGAAACGTATAACAGGAGTGTCTGATAAATCCAATCCTTTGACTGACCCATTTAAAAGTATTGGCTCTTTTACTACTATTGGTAGCTTTAAAGATAAATTAAAAACGATGTATTCCGGGGATTCTTCTATTGGGAATTATCGGTGTATTTTGTCTGTTGATTCGTCTAAGATTCCTGTAAATATACAAATTGAACGGTTGGAGCTTGATAAGGTTTGTCAATCATTCACTTCGTGTATACAACTGGCTACCATGTCAGACAATGCCGAAGGTGTATATTTAGGTACAGTTTGTACAATCTCACGAATAGGTATTGTTTCCAATGAGAGTGTTACATGGGGCAAATGGACCTCTGTAATAAATGACTTTGAGGAAAGGATAGGAAAAGCGAACGGTATCGCTCCTTTGAACGAAGAAAGTAAAGTTCCTTCTGAATGTCTGCCTGAACCGTTGTCTCTTGGGGAAGGTGAAGAAGAAGCTTTCCCCGGCAACCGTGGAAAGTCTTTGGAAGATACAATGAAAAATATCCCTTCCGATATAATCAAACCGGGTTCTTTCTCCGTCCTGTCTGACGCTTCCTATCTCAATGTGTATTTTAAGAAAGTGTCCAAAACAACCGGTAAAGAAACGGACGACAGCTTCCGTCTGCCTTCTGCTACCCTTGAACAAGCCGGCCTTTTGTCCGCCGAGGATAAGCAAGCCCTTGAGGATATGAAGAGCAGCACGCCCGCCGACGATGTAACACACCCCATCGTCATTGTTGATGAGATCCGCCCTCTGAAAGATGGCCACTATACCCTTGAAACCGCTATTGCCGCCATTGTCTCCTATCAACAGGAATCTGGCGTCAAATATGAGCGAACGGGTCTCATCATTACTTACAAAACAGGCGAGTATGAAATGGAAACCCGGCAGTTCCAGGGTGCTGTGTCCGATTTTGCGACCCCTTCTCTTTGGAAACCCTTCGGGAATGGTGGTGGCGGTTCCGTTGTTGAAACTTCCGATGAACCGGCAGAAGGGGGAAAGGATGCCTTTTCAACTGGTGGCGCCTATGCCTATGTTCCGGCCAACCTCGACGTAAACGTGGAAACAGAAGGCATCGTAAAACTTCAGATGAAGAACGCTGCTGGTGAAACCCTTGGTGATGAAGTGCAGTTCGCTATCGGCACGGGTGGCGGCGGTCAAACTGGCGGTACCATTGTTGCCATTGCTTTCCAGTCGACACCTGTCTATGGCTCTTACGGCTCCACGCTACGAACCTTTGCCGCCATTCGTTCCGTGACCTCGAACGGTGTCGAATCCTCTGACAACCTGATTGAGAAACTGGAACTCGTAGACCGTGAAAGCGGGCTTACCGTCTGGACTGAAACCGTCAACAAAGCATCTTCCGGTGACATGAAGGACTTCTCCTTTGAACTGGACTTCACCGCATACTTTACGGCTGCCGGTACTCGGAAATTCAAGCTGATAGCCACTGACGAAAGCGGCAATACCGGTTCCAAGAATGTCAATGTAACAGCTGTTGATATTACCTGTACCTGTGTGCAGGTGCTCAACTATACCCCTGAAACTCTGCTTACTCCGACAACTGAAAGTTTCAGCCTTCCACTCTATAAGTTCGGAAACAACACCTCTGATAAAGGTATCAGTGCCCAGGTTGACATCAAGATTAATGGTGAATGGCAATCCCTGTCTACCACCGTTGTAAATGACAACTACTCGCACTCCGTTGTAATCCGCCCTGCTTCCCTCGGCCTAGAACACGGTACCTATCCCTTGCGCATCCAAGGAACGGATGTCGCATCCGGAGTGAAAGGAAATGTCATCTACACGGCTGTCATGGTAATTGACCCGAATAGTTCCACACCTCTTGTTGCCTTGAGATACGATGATAAAAACGGTGGAGTAGTCCGACTGTACGAAACCGTAGAACTTGATGTTGCCTGTTATGACCCGTTGGAAATGACTTCACCCGTCAGCGTGAAAGCCAATAACGTGCAGGTAACACAAATTGCTGCCAGTCGTAACAAAACCTATCAGGTCAAACAACAACTGCAGGGCTACAAGGCTGACGGCACCGATACGGTCAACTATACTGCCGTATGCAAGGACGTGACTAGCGAACCTGTCCGGGTGACAGTTAGCGGTTCCGCCATTGATGCCGCCATAAAAGAAGGCGCCATCTATAACTTTGACTTCTCATCCCGTACCAATCAGGAAACTGACCATAGTATTGTCAGCGGTAATTATGAAATGAAAGTGGACGGTGCCAACTGGACTACCAACGGTTTTGGCACATTCTTGGGTGAGAACTGCCTTCGCGTAGCCGAGAATGTGGGCGTGTCATTAAACCATGCCCCGTTTGCCGGCTCGTCCATCGAATCCAACGGTGCCGCCATCCAGTTCGCTTTCGCTTCCAAGAACGTGACCGATGATGATGCCCTGCTCCTTAGCTGCTATGACGAAACGTCCGGTGCCGGCTTCTATGTCACCGGCCGGGTGGTCGGCATCTTCTGTAACAATGGTGTCGCCCGTCGTGAAGAACGCGCCTACCGGCAGGGTGAAAAGATAACCGTAGCCGTAGTTGTTGAACCTGCAAGCAACTACGTCGAACGTGACGGCACACGATATTCCATGATGAAACTCTTCCTCAACGGTGAGGAAGTCGCCTGTCTTGGTTATGTTCCGGGCGGCGGCTCCCTGATTCAAACCAAGTATATAACGATGGACGGCAAACTGGGTGATTTGTATCTTTATTACATGATGGCCTGGAACTCCTATATGGAATGGGCACAGGCGTTCAAGAACTACCTTGTCCGTCTGACCGATACAGAGGTAATGGTGAAGGAATACGCCTTTGAGGACGTCCTTAAAAGCCAGACAGCCGAGGGTAGTACCCAAAGCCGCCCGTCAGCTGCCGAAATCTATTCACGCGGTATGCCTTACATTGTCGAATGCCCCTATGAAGGCTCCGATATAGAAGCACTGGACGGCACCACTTCCACTAGTACGAAGATATACATCACGCTCTATTACTTTGACCCCGAACGCCCGTGGCGTAATTTCAAGGCCGTGAGTGTCCAAACCCGCAACCAGGGAACCACCTCTGCCAAACGCCCGGTAAAGAATAAACGCTACTACCTCGCCAAGAGTAAAGGCAAAAACAAGGACACTCGAATCATACTACTTAATCCGGACGATACGACGGAGGAAGGACGCCGTGCAATAGCCTTGGCTGCCATCAACAAAGTACAGGTCGGTGATAATACAATCCCGGTCGATGTCATTACCGTAAAAGTCGATTACTCCGATTCCGGCAATGCGAACGACTGCGGCGCCTGTGAAATGATGAACGTTACATACCGTGCCTTGGGTGGTAACTATATGACACCTGTCCAACGTGCATTTGACGGAACATTTGACAGCGGTGACTTGCATATCGAAGGCTTGCAGATGAACCACTCCACCGCCAATCACCCGGTAGCCACCTATCGGTGTAAGGATGACAGCCTGCAAAACGTCTATTTCCATGCCAAAGGCAACTGGAAAGAAGACAAAGGGGAACAGTTCGCCCTCGGTTTCAAAGATACCCCCGGCTATAATAAAGGTTGCCTGAATTATGGTGACTTCATAGAGTTCTTCGGTACTCCTGACGAAACTTTAGACGCAATTGAGATACGCTTCAAACAGACTGACGGACTCGATACGGACAGCGTGTACCTGCTTTCCCTATATTGCGGTAGTTCGTACCGAATAATGAGGTATCAGGACGGCTCATGGAAAAAGCAGTCCGGTTCCATGAAGTATGAAAACGGCAAATGGAATGTCACCGGTGATGTCCTTAATCCCGTTGAAGGCTTCGAACTTCTTAATTACCAAGGTATGGACTGGTTTCAGGGCGTCGGTTCTGTTCAGGATATGATGGCCATGAAAACGGACAAGTCCTCATGGGTTCAAAAACTCGTGGATAACGGAACTATCTCTGCTGATACCTTCCCGGCATGGACTTACTACTTTGAATCGCTTGTCGATGATGACCAGCTCGCCATTGATTACGCTTTGGGTAAGAAAGTGCCCTATAACCTCTACCGATGGTTGCGCTTCTGTGATTCCTGCGATTACTCCAAAGGCGGGAACTGGCAAAGAACATGGAAGGAAAACCTGTATAAATACGCCTGCCCAGAAAGTGTCTTGAGTTATGACATCTTCACCGACTACCTTGCCGCCACTGACCAACGCGCCAAGAATATGCAGCCGATGTGGTTCTTGGAAGAGTATGCTTCCGTAACAGACGGTGTGTACAGCTCCGAGGATGCCATGCGCATGTACCTGAATAAAATCTATGACTGCGATACGCTCAACAGCAAGGATAACGACGGTGGTTGCACGGTTGACGCCGAGGTGGATCCCAACCGGACGAGCGATGAAACATTCACTAACCCTTATGCCGGCTACGGCTCCGTTCTGTTTAATAACATCTATCTCCAACAAACAGTGTGGATTGACTCATCCGGTACGGAACTCTCCCTACGTACTGTTGCCGCCGCCATGCGTAACGTTCAGGCGACCATTGACGGCGTCACCCTGCACCCGTTCTCACCCGAAGGAGCTACGCATTTCTTCATTGACAAACGGCTCAAAAAATGGCAGAAACTGGTTAGTTCTTACGACGGTGAACGGAAATACATCTCCTATACAGCCACCTCTGACGCTATCTACTTTTATGCTCTGCAAGGTCTTGGACTTACTGCCCTTCCGTCTTTCATCGAAAGACGTTGGCGTATTCGTGACGGTTATTTCCAAACCGGTGATTTCTTCAGCGGTGTAATTTCCGGGCGCGTATCTTCCAAACCAAACGCCACCATCCGGATTGTCGCCGCTAAAAACGGTTACTTCGGTGTCGGCAATGACGCTAGCGGCAACCTTTCCGAAAGCTGCTTCCTTGAAGCGGGCGAAGAATATGTATTCACCAACTTCTCTCATGAGGAAGGCGCATTGCTATATATCTACCAGGCTGACCGCATGAAGCTGCTCGACCTGTCTGAAATCTCCCTGTCAAGTACGGTGAGCTTCTCCGCCATGCAACTTGTGGAAACCCTTATCTTGGGCTCTGACACCCATACGGAACAATCCATCGGTTCTTACGCACCGCTTACCTCGTTGAACTGCGGCGAAATGCCCTTCCTCGTATCACTCGATATCCGGAGAACACAAATCGCTACGCTTGTCACCGACAAATGCCCACGTATCGCCCATATCAATGCATCCGGTAGCGTATTGGAGAATATCACTCTTGCAGAGACTTCTCCGATTAATGACATCTCTCTTCCAGCAACAATGACAAGCATTCGTTTTGTCGGCCTTCCTGAACTGACCTATACCGGCCTTTCCGCCCCGTCCGGCCTGCAAATCGAATCCATGCCGAACGTCCAGCGTTTGCGACTTGAAACGTCTCCGAAACTTAATGCCATCCAAATGCTCCGTGACGTGCTCGCTTCACAAACGGCATCCCGTAAACTTTCCATGCTCCGTATCTCGAACATGACCCTGAAGGCTGACGGCTCCGAGCTTCTTGCCATTCTCGAATATGGAGTCGCCGGTATGGATGAGGACGGTAACAGACAGGATAAACCGGTAGTCAACGGCACGTATGAACTGACAGTTATCCGTGAAACGGATGAAATCGAATCCCTTGAATCCGGTATCGACGGCCTTGTCATCCTTACCGTCATCGATGCCTACATCGACTTGATCAACTGGTTCAATAATGAGTCTTATGGCGGAGAACCGTACTACGATAACGTAACGCTGGACAACATCAATGAAGTCCTTGAATATTATAACGGCGAAACCTACGAGGAATATCTCGAACGCTTCGCTGAAGACAATATGGATATTAATGATTTAATCAACAAGTAACTATGACGAATGAACAAAGCGCAACGCTGCTTCGCTTGAATAAACAGGCACAAGTAGCAGCACTGAACGCCGTTGGATTCTCGGATATCACCGAGAATTCCCGCGCATCTGAATTTGGACAACGTATCAAGTGGGCTGCCGGCCTGCTTGATTTGAATCTTGCCTGTAACCGCATCTCGGATAACTCCAAATGGTATTTCACCCGTGAGGAATGGGATTCCCTCACGGTTACCAACAAACAGTTGTTTATCAAACGCGGTCTTCGTATCCGGGCACATGGACACTCCTTCGTAATTTCCGCCCAGGAGTGCTATAATGCCGACATGACTACCACCTTCTACTGGGGCGGTCAGGGCAAAGCCATAGATGGCCTGAATCAAAAAGGACTGGGCGCCATGTATGGCTGCTTCACGGGTGAGGAAGATACTGACCTCATTATCGCAACTCTGAAAGACCAAAATAATAGTGGTGTGATCGGTGCGCCAGCTGCCGAAGCCGCCCGTGCATACCGTGCCTACACTTTGGAAAGTGACGGTATCGAGGATGAATCCAACTGGTTCCTTCCTTCATCTGGCCAAATGCTTCTGATGTACCGCTACCGCGATAAAATCAATGAGATGATGCGTACCTTTTGGAGTAGTGACAGTATGCTGATGACTGATAAATACTACTGGTCATCAACAATTTGGGATACTAACTCCGCCTGGGCGTTCGAACTGAATACCGGGCGTATTACGAATCAAAACAAAAATTCAAATCTTCTCCATGTGAGAGCTGTTGCTTCTGAATAGTATTAACCTAAAATTATATAATAAAATGGATAAAAATATCGCTAACGCAATGCTTATGCGCCTGAATAAACAAGACCAAGTTGCAGCTTTGCAATCAATCGGTTTTACAACCGTCAATGAAAATACCCCGGCGAGTGACATCGCCAAGTATATGCAATGGGCAGGTACGCTTCTTGACCTTTCTTTGGCTACTCTCCGAATTGAAGACGGTGAACAAGTCTTTTTCACGGCTTCCGAATGGAACTCCATGAGCGCAAATAACCGCTCCAAGTATATCCGTATTGGCATCCGACTTCGTGCCGAATGCCACCAGTTCATTATCGCCAAAAGTGACTGCGTTGACGCAGGCGGCAACAAAACGTTCAAATGGGGTGGCTACGGAACTGACCTACGCGGCCTGAAAAACTACGGCAGTGGTAACCAAGGACTCTATGATACCTTCGACGGCAAGGAAAATACCGATGTTATAATAGAAACCCTTGCAGGCGTCAAGGACACCCAGGGAACTGTCGGCGCCCCTGCCGCCGAAGTTGCCAGAGCCTATAAAGCCTGTACGCTTGAATCTGACGGAATTGAAGATACAACCGTGTGGAACCTGCCCGCATTGGGTGAACTTATGCTTATGGCCAAGTATAAAACCGAAATCAATGAGCTCATAACTTCTATGTTTGGCAATCAAAATATATTTACAAATGACTGGTATTGGTCTAGTACCGAATATGACGCTTCCAGCAGTTGGAACGTGGGCTTCAACGGCGGCACCGTCAACACGAACTACCGCCAGAACGCGTACCGGGTTCGTCCCCTCGCCGCAATAAACACTTTATCCCTTTAATTCTTTATCCCTTAAAGGGTTAGCTAAATAAAAGCCCCGGCAGGGGCTTTTTAGCTTCACTTTTTTGAGCTAAAATTGTGTTAATTGCTTTACAGTTATTAACTTTGCCCCCTCTAATACATACATTAAAATATTAAAAAATTAACATGGCACTTACACAAGACCTTCCTATATCAAATTCGATGTATAAGCTTCTGAACCTTATCATTGATGCCCGGCAACAATTCCCCAAGGCGTTCCGGTATGAATTTGGTACGGAGTTGATGATGCTTGCCGTTCATTGTTGCGAATATATCCGTTATGCAAATACAGATATGAACCTTGAGCATCGTGCAGATTATCTGATGAAGTTTTTGTGTGAGTTTGATGCATTGAAATTACTGCTAAGAGTGTGTGAAGAACGACATTTGACCAGCCTGACTCAAACTGCCGAAATCTGTCTGCTTGCAGAGAGCATCGGTAAGCAAAGTACCGGTTGGTACAAAAAAACGGTTGCAGATCTCCAACGGCAAAAAGCTAACGGATCGCAACAAGTCGCAAAGCCGGAGTCATAATCGCCAAGGGGATTATGAGTGAGCAATTAGAATTATTTATTGGGCATCCCCCCGGTGATGAGCCGGGAAAGACTAAGATAGCGGATGCAACGGCTTCCAGCAGTTGGAACGTGAACTTCAACAACGGCAACGTCAACACGAACAACCGCCAGAACGCGAACCGGGTTCGTCCCCTCGCCGCAACAGGTAATATAATCTATGACATACTTCTTAGCAGTATTTTCGAAGCATCCGAAGATTGTGCCAGACAGAAAAGAACGAGTACGGATTGTGTTGAGTTTTATAATGATTATCAGTCTGCATTGGTGCGGCTATGGTATTCTATTATTTACGGTGAATATGTACCGGACTTTTCAAAAGTATTCATACGGACTTACCCGGTATATCGGGAGGTTTTTGCCGCCGCTTTCATTGATCGTGTTGTCCATCACTGGATCGCTCTTCGTATCGAGCCGATTTTAGAGGAACGTTTTCGGGAACAAGGGAACGTCTCGAAGAACTGCCGGAAAGGTGAGGGATGTCTGTCTGCCGTGCACTATCTGAATAACATGATAGTCGAGGTCAGTGAGAATTATACTGCCGATGCGTACATTTTCAAAGATGACCTGTTCAGTTTCTTCATGTCTATCTCGAAATCGTTGGTATGGGAAATGCTGAACATATTCGTAAGGGACAATTATAAAGGCGATGATATTGAATGTCTGCTTTACCTTCTAGCCGTTACTATCTTTCATTGTCCACAAAATAAGTGTATCAGACGCTCTCCCGTCTCCATGTGGGACAAACTTCCCAGTAATAAAAGTCTGTTTCATAATGACCCTGACAGGGGAGTGGCTATCGGGAACCTGCCGTCGCAACTCATAGCCAACTTTCTGGCGTCTGTATATGATTATTTCGTGATGGAAATACTGGGATTCATATATTATGTACGCTTTGTTGATGACTTTTGTATCGTAGTGAAATCACCGGAAGAAATATTGTCCAAAGTCCATCTTCTTGATGGTTTCCTGAAAGAACAACTCCTTTTACGGTTGCATCCACGCAAACTGTATCTTCAGCATTATAAAAAAGGAGTCTTGTTTGTAGGGGCGTTCATTTTGCCTGGTAGAATTTATGTATCTAACAGGGTGGTTGGTAACACATATAACGCTGTCAGGAAATTTAATAGAATAGCTGAAAATGGATTTGCAGAAGCGTATGTTGAGAAGTTTGTGAGTACGATGAACTCTTATTATGGCCTGATGAAACACTTTGCAACGTACAATATCCGCCGTAAAATTGCAGCGATGTTGCTTCCTGAATGGTGGGAATATGTTTATATCGAAGGACATTTTGAAAAGTTTGTATTGAAGAATAAATATAACCATAGAAAACAACTAATTAAACATATCAAAAAACATGGATCAAAAAAATATCTTACCGCGTGGGATTGCTAAGCCTATCGAGCAACAGCCGGACGGAACTTGGATTGTACGTCATCACTTCCGGGTGGTTGGTACCAGTGAGAATGGTGAAGAACTGGTAACTTTTGCCAGTTCGGAATATCCCGAGAAACCTACCTTGCAACAGATTCAAAGAAGTATTGACCGTTATCGGGTGTGTCTAACAATGTATGGAGATACAATTTCAGACGAAATAGAAAAGGTTGATCTTTCCGTGTATATGTTTACGGATTAATAGTTCAATCTGTTGGTTGTTTAGGGGTGCTTATCAAGCATCCCTTTTTTATTTATGGAAAAAGTGAAAATTATAATGTCTTGTTTTATAGATATTTATCATAGAATTGATTTCCAAGATTTTCCATTTTTGTAAAACTCGTTATTATACTCAATACATTTGTTCCATACAGAATATTTTATTAATAATTAAACGCTATGAGTATGGGTATAAAAGTATTGTATGATTGGCTTTTGCAATCTAACCGACCGGCACACGTCAAAGCCGGGATGTTCGTCTTTGTTGTAATGCTTGTTTTCTGTTTCCTTCTATTAGGCATTGATTTCTGTAAATCTGCTATTGTTTCTTTAACGACAACCGCCATTGCCGCAATAGTGGTTGAGTACATTCAGAAAAAGTGCGGGTTCATCTTTGATTGGCTTGACGCATTAGCTACTGTTTTGCTTCCTGGGCTGATTACTGTGTTTTCAATATTGGTAGTAACTTTATGATTAATATTATGAGATGGTTATATGAGTTATTTAATGTAGACCAGATACGAATTATTTTCGTTTCGATGTTCAGTTCTCTTCTTGCTTATTTAACGCCGACTAAAGGTTTTCTTATAGCATTAGTTGTAATGTTTGGATTTAATATTTGGTGCGGAATGAGGGCTGATGGTGTTTCAATTATACGTTGTAAAAACTTTAAGTGGGATAAGTTTAAAAATGCCTTGGTCGAACTTCTCCTCTATCTTATAATCATTGAAGTAGTCTTCTCCTTTATGAGCTTGATAGGAGATGGTGAGAACTCATTGTTAGTTATTAAGACTATTACGTATGTATTTTCTTATGTATATCTTCAGAACGCATTTAAGAATCTGATTATTGCTTATCCTAGAAACAAAGGGTTTCGTATAATTTACCATGTAATACGTTTTGAATTTAAGCGGGCTACGCCTACACATGTACAAGGAATTATTGATAGAATCGAAAACGAACTAGATAAAGAGGAAAGATATGAAAATATTGATTGATAACGGTCACGGTAGTAATACTCCGGGTAAGTGTTCTCCAGATGGCAGGTTAAGGGAATACTCCTATACCCGTGAAATTGCTGGGCGTGTAGTATTTGAATTGCGTAAATTAGGTATTGATGCGGAACTGGTCGTGAAAGAGGAAATAGATGTTCCTTTGTCAGAACGTTGTAGGCGAGTGAATGAATATAAAACTTCTGAAGCAATTCTTATTTCTATCCATTGCAATGCAGCCGGTAATGGTTCAAATTGGATGCAAGCACGTGGTTGGGAAGCATGGACCAGTGTGGGACAGACAAAAGCCGATAAGCTGGCTGACTGTCTGTATGCTACTGCTGAAGAATGTTTGTTTGGAATGAAAATACGGAAGGATATGGCAGACGGTGATCCAGATAAGGAGAGTAGTTTTTATATCTTGAAACATACGAACTGTCCGGCTGTTCTGACGGAGAATCTGTTTCAGGATAACAAAGAAGATGTGGATTTCCTGCTGTCAGAGGAGGGGAAACGGACTATTGTTTCTCTTCATGTGAAAGGCATTTGTAAATATCTAGGCATATGAAGTCTCTTCCGTGGATATTAGTCTGTCTATTGTTTGGCGTGATCGTGTGGATGCGTTGTCATCTGCACGATCTGTCAACTGTGTACATTAAGGGAGATACTGTACATGTCCGGGACACAGTAAGAGACACAATACCCAAACCGGCAAAGAGAACTCCAAAGCGTATCGATACGGTATATTTACCTATCTTGATAGATACTACGACTGACAGAACCGTAGAAGGTGATTCAATTCCGGTACTTGTACCTATTGTAAGCAAGGAATATAAAACTGATAATTACCGGGCCATAGTTAGTGGATATAAGCCTAGTCTTGATTTTATGGAGGTGTACAGAGACAAGGAAATTATTACTCTTTCACCTTTACAGAAGAAAAAACGTTGGGGATTAGGCTTACAGACAGGATATAGTTATCCGGGCGGTTGGTATGTTGGGGTGGGAATAAGCTGTAATTTGATTATGTGGTAATGAAAAAGGAAATACAATACACTAGTATTCGTAGATTACTTCTCCATTATTTTTTTTACTGCTAAATTCTTTTTGGATATTTCACATATTATTTATAATTTCGTATTTGCATTTTAATCTAATCTTATGATGTAACTTATATAAATTATATTGAAGGTATGAAATATATATGTTTATTTCTTTTTGCGTGTATTTCAATAATATCCAAAGCACAAACTTTAATTCTATCAGAAAATGATTCTACGGTTATGACAGAATATAATGATGGGAATCTTTGGGCATATAGAAATGCGAATGGTTTTATCGTTGGCCTTACGACTTATGAAACGAAGGATGATTATGGAAAATATTATCGGATTGATGTTTTCATCAAGAATCAGTGTGATTCGTCGGTCATATTTACGCCGGACGATGTTACTTCTCATTTGCTGACTAATAGAGGAGATAATTATCAATTAATGGTATACACAAATGAAGCTTTTCAGAAAAAGATAAGAAAGTCTCAAAACTGGGCTATGGCCTTATATGGCTTTTCTTCTGGGCTTAGTGCAGGAAGTGCCGGATATTCTACATCTTATTCCACATCGTATTCGTCAAATGGTACCGCTTATACAACAGTGACCAACCATTATGATGCAAATGCGGCTTTTCAAGCTAATATGGCATCATCTTATCAACTACAAACATTGGGTAAAATGATGGATAATGATAGGGAAATAAAAAGGCAAGGATATCTAAAGAAGACAACAGTACATCCCAATGAGGGTATAATAGGATATATGAACATTAAAAGAAAAAAGGGAAAGATTCTAACTATAAATATACCTATCAATGGTTATGTTTATTCTTTTGATTGGGATGTAAGTAAATAATTGGATTGAAGATAAATGAAAGGCAGCTTATTAGGCTGCCTTTTTTGTAATCCTTCCTATCAACAACACACGAATCAACAAACTCTCAAGAAGGGTTACATAAGATAGTACTAATATATAAATGAAAAGTTCGATCGTGGATATAAAAAAAGTGAGGGGAACCACCCCCTCACCAAAGTCAAACCAAAATAATCCGAATTATGTCCGTATTATCTTGATGTTGCAAAGATACAATTTTTTTTCGATTAGACAATAAAAATCCCTGCATCGGCTCAATGCAGGGATGGTGTCAAATAAGAGCTTAACTGATTTTTAATGATGTCTGATGAATCATTTCGCTAACATCGTTCAAAGCGTTCAGGAACGTTTTGAGTTCATTGTCAGTAAAGCGAGCCTTTTTCCCGTTGACTATATTTCCGTTAATACGCTGATATAGCCAGTTTCTACTTTTACCAAAATATTTCTTTGCAATATAACTGAATGAGATTGCTTCGGGCAATTCTCCAAGTTTATCACGTAATATGGCTTCTTCCACTCTTTCTATATAATCATTGCAGGCATTTACCGTTGCTTTTAGCCCAGCTTCAGATGCTTTTTTGTAGGCTTCCTTTTGGGCTTCCGGTAGTTTATTATATTTATCCTGCATTTCCTTTTTGAAAGCTTCTTTTTCTTCTGTGGTTTTTAGTTCTTTGAATCTTTCAAAGTCAACCTGCATTTCTTTTGTTGGCAGGCAATCATTCCAATCTATCATAGCTTTTAATGTTTGTCCCTCCCCGAAGGGAGGGATGTTAATTACAACTTTTTTAATTTCTCTTGGATTTCGTTCATCCGATCGAGTATGTCATTTATAAGCGCTTCCCGTTCTTTGGCATTTTCAGGAACCCCATAGACCTCGTGAAATGAAGCGAGAAGTTTTAAATTCTCATACTCTTGTTCTAATTCTTTTTTTTCTTCATCTTTCATCAGTTAAACATTAAAATTAAGAACTCTTATTTGACACTACAAAGATAATAAGCATTTGATTATTATGCAAATTCTTAGTGATTTATTTTATATGTGATTATTCATTTTTCAAGTTGTCAAGTATTTCCCTGATTGCTTTATCAGCGTGTTTTCTCATTATTGTGACATAGTTGAAGATTGGTCTATCTTCTTTCATTGATTGCCCGATACAGTATTCCAGTGTACTAAGAGGAATTCCCAGGTCATATCCATGTTGGACGAAAGATTTGCGGGCTGAATATAGGGTGAATTTATGCCTGATTCCTGCCACCTTGCCTAATTGACTGATTTTCCTGGCCAGCAGGTTATAGCAGGAGGTATAGTTCTTGTATTTCCCGAATATGATTTTCCCTGTATTCTTTTTCATATACTTTTTTATAATGGGCTTTGCTTCTTCGGGAATGGAAAAGGAAATCAGGGAGTCCCCCTCTTTGGTGTTTTTGGTCTTTTTTCGGATGTAGTTTATTTCATCCGTCCGGAAATCGTATGCTAGTATGTCTACTAGGTTCATGCCGGCAAGATAATAAGTAAGCATGAAAATGTCCCGTGTGACGTTGAGATTGTAATGCTCTAAATTGGCGTCCCTGATTGTCTTGAGTTCTTCGACGGTGATTTGCGTTTCCCTCTTTTGGGCTGATGGAATTCTGGCTGTGATGAAAGGGTCGATATCGTAGGTGACGTATCTCATCTTTATAGCATAGTTAATGATAACCTTTAGCAGGGTTATGTAGATGTTGATTGTGGTGCTTGACAGCTTTGTCTTTTTGAGCCATGATATGTACTGGTTCATTCTGATAGGGGTAATATGTTCCATGAGAGAACCGTTCCCGATGAATTGCATAAACTTGTTTGTGGCCAGCCGATAGAGCTTGTATGTCTTGGTACGTTCTTCTTCATCTATTTGGGACAGATATTCATCCACGATATCCTCGAACTTACGATGCTTTTCTCCGTTTAACGGGTTAGTTATCATTTTGACTAATTGCGTGCACGTGAGCGAATCAGGGTAGTCCAGTTCCATGTATCGCTTGAAATAAAGGTTGTATAGCTGTTGTAATTTTGTATTGAGAAAATCCTTGTCTGGACGGTGTACTATTTTACCGTTCTTAAACTCGTTTTCCCTTACCACTATATCCGTGGTGATGAATCTCGTTTCAGAGTTGTGTGCGACTCGAATTCTTATTTTGTGTGTCCCGTCTGATAACCTTTTTGCGGGAACTATTACCAATGTTAATGTAGCCATAATTTGTGTTTTTAGGGTAAAAATGGCGTTTTCGACCATTATTTTTTTAACATCCTATTGTAATTTACTTATAATCAGATTCTAATCCGGGAATTTTCCGACCATAATCCGACCATTTTATAGCGTCAAAAGTGACGTTTTTGCTCTCTATTATAGACTACTAATTGATAGGAAAAATAGTTCGATTGTGCTTTTAATATGCTGTATATCAATAAAATAAAAATCGGAAGCTCATGCTCGCTCGCAGGCTTCCGATCAACACAAAAACTAAACTAGACTTAACTAAACTATTCTATTCTTGGAATTTCACAATCCCTTTCTGTTCGTTGCAAAGTTACATATAAAACCGATTTCTGACAAACTATAATCGACAAAATTCACTTTTTTGCCGATAAATTCGACAATCATCAGCTTCTTTCATCCAAAAATGCCTGAAAAACCTGCTTGTAACTATCACTAATGGGGATATACGTTTTGTCAAAGACGATACGTCCACGGTCGATCACCCGTATTTTGTCCTTTTGGACGATGAATGAACGGTGTACACGTATGAACCGGCTGGAAGGCAAAAGCTCTTCCATGGCTTTCATGCTCATGAGTGACAAGATGGGTTTGGCATCATCTTCCGTATATATTTTGATGTAATCTTTCAGTCCTTCGATGTACATGATCTTTTTCAGTTCTACCTGTACCAGCTTATAGTCGCTTTTTACAAAGATGCTGTCTATCTCTTCCGGCTTCTGCACCAGCTCGAACCATTGCAGGGCTTTATTGGCTGCTTGCAGGAAATCGACATACGAGATCGGTTTCAGCAGATAATCGAGTGCATTGACACGATAACCGTCGATAGCGTATTGACCGAATGCGGTGGTAAAAACGATACGCGTACGGGAATCTACCATTTGTGAGAACTCCAGTCCGTTAAGTTCCGGCATCTGAATGTCAAGGAAAAGAAGATCGACTTCTTCGCCCGGCAACTCCTTCATTGCCTGAACTGCACTGGAATATTTTCCTGTAAGTTGCAGAAACGGAGTCTTATTCACATAACTTTCCAGTAGGCCCAGAGCCAATGGCTCATCATCTACAATGGCACAACGTAATATCATAATTCTCTATATTTTATTTAATTACCTAAACCGAATATACTCTCAATTATTACCTATTACTTAATACTTATTACTTATTAATACTCTCCCTCACACGGATGCTCAGCCTTGATCTATACTCCTTGCCGTCTTCCGAAATACCTTTCTGCCAGGTATACTGGCCTGGATAAAGAATCTCCAGTCGTCGGTTCACCTGTTCCAGTCCTATCCCCGAACCACTCTTGTCCATTATGTTCTTCGGGTGGTTGCTGTTGCTTATCTCGCAGATCACTTCCGTCTCATTTTCCGCAAGATGGATATGGATAAAACTCCGTTCCGTAGGCGATATACCGTGCTTGAAGGCATTCTCGATCAGCGAGATAAAGATAAGCGGTGCGATAAGAGTCCGACTGTCCGGCAGTATATCAATCTGCGTAGTCATCTGTACATTGGAAGACAGGCGGATGCGCATCAGTTCGATATAGTTGCGGATAAAGTCAGTCTCTTTGCCTAGCGGGACGTAGGTCTGCTGATTATCATACAACACATAGCGTAGGAGCTTGCTTAGTTCCTGCACAGCTTGTTGCGCCTTGTCTGTATCAAAAGCAATTAAGGCATAGATATTGTTCAGCGTATTGAGCAGAAAATGCGGGTTCAGTTGATTGCGCAGATTCTTCAGTTCCGCTTCCGAACGGTTCCGTTCCGCTTCCTTACGGGCAGCTTCCGCTTGTGTCCATCGGACACTCATACGTATGGCGGCACTCAGTCCGATGGTGAAGACGAGACTCAGCATATCTCTGACAAAGAACAGCCATCCCGGAGGACCACCCGACCGGTGAGGCTTGGGAACAAAGGAAGGATCGAATGTCAGACTCCGCCAAAGGTGCAGCATCAGACCGATGACACACAACAGGAGAATATTGTAAGTAATATATCTCTTGGTCTGGCTCTGAAAAAGATATCGGGGAACCAGCAGGAAGTAGTTGACGTAGAACGCGATCATGAAAGACAACGGTACGGCAGAATGGCGTAAGTATGCCATCCAGTTGATGTTTCCGTTTTCGCGCTCTACAAAGAAGAACGGAAAACCGAACATAATCCCCCAGCCGATAATGTGTATCAGTGCTTCCAGGGGACGACGTGCGGATGTTAGGCTTTGTTTCATAAAGACAAAGATAGTTTTTTATTCGTATCTGATTGCCTCTATCGGGTCTAAATCTGCTGCTTTCTTTGCAGGATACCATCCGAAGAAGACTCCGGTGACGGTGCAGACAGCGAAAGAAAGGAAGACACTCCAAGGTTGGATGAAGATAGGCCAGTGTGCCACGCTCTTCACGATCCAGCTGGCTCCGCAGCCTATGATGACTCCGATAAGACCTCCCGTAATACTGATCATGATAGCCTCGATGAGGAACTGGCTCAGAATATCAACGCCACGTGCGCCGACGGACATACGCAGACCGATTTCACGGGTACGTTCGGTGACGGATACGTACATGATATTCATGATACCGATACCGCCCACTACCAGAGATATTCCGGCAATACAGGCGAGCAGGGTGGTCATCAGATCGGTGGTAGAGTTTAGCATCGTACTCAACTCCTGTTGGGTACGGATGGTGAAATCGTCTTCGTCCGAAGCTTTCAATTTATGGTTGCGCCGCAGGATTTCCGTGATTTCATCGGTAGCATACTCGGTCATGTCTTCCGATAGGGCAGAAGCAAAGACACCCTGAAGATAGGTGACGGCAAGCAATCGTTTCATGACGGTGGTGTAAGGAGCCAGTACGATATTGTCCTGATCCTGTCCCATAGAGTTGTACCCTTTGGCTTTGAGCACACCGACCACCCGGAACGGTATCTTGTTGAAGCGGATGATTTTCCCTATCGGATCGCTTCCGTCCGGAAAGAGGTTGTCTACAATCGTTTTACCGATCACGCAGACCTTAGCCGAACTTTGTATGTCGGCTTCCGTAAACATATCTCCACTTTCTACACTCAGCTGACGGATGTCGAGATACTCCAGCCCAACACCGCTGACGGATGACGGGTAGTTGTTGTTACCCGCGATAAGCTGTCCCGACGAAGACACATTAGGACTGATGGCGGACAGGAAATTGGTCTCATCGCGCAAGGCCTCATAGTCGGTCAGCTTCAACGTCTGCATAGCCGATGGGTCTTGCCGGACCCCCCCCCGTCTGTCGGCTCCCGGATGGATCATGATCATGTTCGATCCCATCTCCGATATCTGTTGCTGGATGCTTCGCTTCGATCCCTGACCGATAGCGAGCATCGTGATGACGGAAGCGACACCGATGATGATACCAAGCATGGTGAGGAAAGCACGCAGCTTGTTGTTCGCCAATGCCCGGAGAGCTATTTTAAATAAGTTAGTTCCATTCATAAACTACTGTTACTTATTACTTAATATTTGATACTTAATACCCAATACCTAATACTTATTACCTATTACTTATCTTCAATCCTCGTCGCTTTTGGGCAATGCGGCCAGTGCTTCGGCGGCGGACAGGACATGAGAGTTGACTGTATCTTCAATGACATGACCGTCGCGCAGGCGGATGTTCCGGCTGCTGTATTGCGCGATTTCGGGATTATGCGTTACGAATATAATGGTACGTCCTTCCGCATGAAGTTTCTGGAACAGGACAAGTATATCAAAAGACGTACGTGTGTCGAGGTTTCCGGTTGCTTCGTCGGCAAGGATGACCGCAGGGTTGTTTACCAGTGCACGGGCGATGGCTACGCGCTGCATCTGTCCTCCGGACATCTGGTTGGACTTATGCTCCAACCGGTCGCCCAAACCTACAGCCTGTAACGCTTCGACGGCACGCCGGCGACGTTCGGAAGCGCTCACTGATGAGTTGTACATCAGCGGTAACTCTACGTTTTCCACAGCCGTCGTCTTGGGCAGCAAGTTGTAGCTTTGGAAGACGAAGCCGATTTTCCGGTTTCTCAGTACGGCACGCTGAGGCTTGCTCATGGTGCGCACGGAGATGTCATCGAGCAGATACTCCCCGCTGGTAGGAGTGTCCAGACAGCCCAACGTGTTGAGCAGTGTGGACTTTCCCGAACCGGAAGTACCCATGATGGTCACAAACTCACCTTCGTTGATGGTGAACGAAACGCCCCGTAACGCATGGACGGTTTCTTCTCCCACCTGAAAGTCTCGTTTGATATTTTGAAGTTCAATTACTTTTTTCATACTTGGCTACTTGTTGCTTTTCTTTTTGTTGTTTCCCGGAGGGCCTGGCATGAACGGGCTTCTTTCTCCGTTTCCCTGCCCCGGTTCTCTATTCATATTCTCGTCCGGCATAGCACCGATAGTGGCTTCCGTGACGACTTTGGTTCCTTCGGCAACACCACTGATGATCTCTGTGGAAATACCGTTACTGATTCCGATTTCTACCGGATGGGCCGTAAAGGTGGTTCCTTCGCGCGTCCATACCTTATGTTCGCCTTCGCAATCTTTCACGATATCATTCTTACCGATCAACGGTGCTTCGGGGGTGAAACGCAAAGCTCTGTTGGGGACAGACAATACATCTTTCTTATCAAGGATAAAGATAGTCACATTGGCTGTCAGACGCGGTTTCAGCTTCAAGTCCGGATTCGGAGCAGAGATCACTACTTCATAAGTGACTACCGTGCTGGTACTTGAACTGGCGCTGCTGCTACTGCTTGCATCTCCCAGACGAATCTGTGTCACGACTCCGTCAAACACATCATTCGGATAAGCATCGACAGTAAAGCTGGCGCGCTGTCCTTCTTCAATACCGCCTATATCTGCTTCATCCACGTCTGCTACTACCTGCATCTGTGTCAGGTCGGCCGCAATGGTGAAGAGGGTAGGAGTTTCGAATCCGGAAGCTACGGTCTGTCCGGCTTCTACATCGCGGCTGATGACAACTCCGTCTATCGGAGAAGTAATCGTAGCATATGACAGGTTACGTTCTGCCTTTGCCAGAGATGCCTTGCTGCTGTCGAAAGCGCTCTTGGCCTTCTGATAATTATAGAGAGCCTGCTCGTAGTCGGTATCGCTGATCAATGACTTATCGTGCAATCCCTTGCTACGTTCGTAGTTCTTCTTCTGATATTCAAATTCGGCTTTGGCACCATCGTAAGTTGCCTGCTGGGATGCCAGTTCACTCTGTAAAGTGACACGGTCCATCTCGGCAATCAGCTGTCCTTTGGTTACTACCGAGTTGTAATCTACATAAATCTTGTCGATGATACCGGATACCTGCGTACCGACTTCTACTTCTATCACCGGTTCGATTGTTCCGGTGGCAGTCACCGAATTGGAGATATCGCCTTTACTGACAGTCGCACTGGCATACATCACCTTGTGCTTTGCCGGAGAACCTGTAAAGAACCAGATTCCTCCGCCCACTACTACGGCAACTGCCACAGCGATCAGGATAATCTTTTTCGTTTTCATTCTATATTCTGTTTTACTTATTTATATTCCGCTTTTAGTAAGGAAGAAGGCTTATAATGCCAGTTTGTCTCCTTGGTAGAACTTCAGCAACTGAGTGTTCAGTATCGCCATGTATTTGGCTTGAAGCTGCTCTTGCTGTGCTTGCAGCAAGTTGTTCTTTTCTGTCAGCAACTCTACTGTATTCTTCATGCCCAGATTGAACTGTTCGCTGATCAGGTCGTAGCTGATCTGTGTACTTTTCAGCTTTTCGTTCGCTGCCGCATAACGTTGCTGCGCACTGTTTGCATCCAGCCAGAGTCCTTCGATGGTCTTATACAGTGTTTTCTGTTCGTCAAGCAGCGACAGCAGACTTGTTTCGCGCTGTAACTTCGCTTTCTGCACGGCACTCTTGGTCTGACGGTTATTGAAGATAGGAACGCTGACGGAAACACCGATGGAGTTGTTCCATCCGTTCTTTACCTGTTCTCCGAAGGTGAAGTCACTGCCGCTGGTGTGGTTCGTTCCGATACCTGCACTCAGACTGATGGTGGGGAGATATCCCGCTTTGGCGATATCGATACCCAGTTCCGAAGCCTCTACGCTCAGTTTGCTCGCCTCGATCTCCGGACGGAGGGTAAGCGCGCTCATATACACATCCTTCTTGGTGGGCAATGGTAAAAGTACGTTTTCGTCGGACAGGGCGGGGAGATAGACGTTCATTTCATTCTCCCCATCCAATTCGAGCAGTTGTTTCAGTTGTAATTTGTAGTCCTGCAGAGTGGCTTGCGCTGTTACTAATTGATAACGGTCGGTGCTGACCTGAGCTTCCAGCTGTGCCAGATCACTTTTGGCTATGCTTCCGGCATTCAGAAGTTCCTGTCCGCGGTCGCGCTGTGCAATGGAAACTTGCAGCGTATTTTCATTGACCTTGACGGACTCCGCTGCATAAAGAATCTGAATGTAAATCTGAGCAATAGATTCCTGAATACTATTCTCGGACGTTTCTACATCCAGATTGGCTGCCTGATTGTTCAGCTTCTCCTGTTTGATGGTGTTCAGTCGCTTGCTACCATTATAAATGGTCCACGAAGCATTCAGACCGTAATTGCCATTGTAACTGGTCTTGCTGGTTGTCTCGATCACCTCGCTTCCGCTGATCGTTCTGCTTGATTCCTGATATGGACGGTTCACCATGTTCTGGCTCGTAGAGAACGACAGACTGGGGAACAGGGTAGCTTTGGCTGTCTTCACATCGATCTGTGTACTTTCCGCATTCACCCGGTTTTTGCGAATCGTAATGTTCTGTTGCAACGCATAGTCGATGCACGACTGTAAATCCCATTGGGCGGGGAGATTCATCTCGCTCTGGGCGGCTGTCTGCACAGAAGATTCCTGGGCGGATATACCGGGCAGCAGACCCGCTCCAAGAAATACTATCACTGTCAATCTTCTTACATTTATCATATTTTTATATGTCTATTGATTTACTGGAACGAAGGTACGTACATATTATATTAGCTGCAAAAGCGATAGACAGATGGCGCTTTTTCGCCGTTAAATGTTTTTTTTCTGTCGATAGGCAGGTTTTTTGAGAAAAACCATACAAATCATGCAACATTTTGCCATACTTGTTTGTTTTAATTATAAAAATTGTATATTTGTACTCATTACAAATTCTAAGGTCAGCTTATGAAGAATACACTGCTTGCAATATGGAACTTTTATTTGGAGGGTTTCCGTAGTATGACGTTAGGTCGTACTTTGTGGCTTATTATCTTAGTGAAATTATTCATTATGTTCTTCATCCTCAAAATTTTCTTCTTTCCCGACTTTCTCGGCGATCATCCTACAGATGCCGACAAGGGTACGTATGTGGGAAATGAGCTGATACAGCGTGCACTTCCGGAGAAAACCACTGATTTTTAACTCTTAAACTACATAAGATTATGATTGAAAGTATTGACACCTCGCTGATCGATTGGTCGAGAGCCCAATTTGCGATGACAGCCATGTACCACTGGATTTTCGTTCCGCTCACCCTCGGACTGGCTGTGGTGATGGGAATAATGGAGACGTTGTATTATAAAACAGGCAATGAATTTTGGAAGCGGACAGCCAAGTTCTGGATGAAACTTTTCGGTATCAACTTCGCCATTGGTGTAGCGACAGGATTGATCCTGGAGTTTGAGTTTGGTACGAACTGGAGTAATTATTCTTGGTTTGTAGGTGATATTTTCGGTGCACCGCTTGCTATTGAAGGTATTCTGGCGTTCTTTATGGAAGCCACGTTTATCGCTGTCATGTTCTTCGGATGGGATAAGGTGAGCAAACGCTTCCACCTTGCTTCTACCTGGCTGACTGGTCTGGGGGCTACGATCTCCGCTTGGTGGATTCTCGTAGCAAACGCATGGATGCAGCATCCGGTAGGTATGGAGTTCAATCCCGATACAGTGCGTAATGAGATGGTTGATTTCTGGGCGGTGGCAACTTCGCCTGTAGCGGTCAACAAGTTCTTTCATACGGTATTGTCCGGATGGGTACTTGGTGGCGTGTTCGTTGTAGGAATCAGTTGTTGGTTTCTGCTGAAGAAACGTAATCGCGAGTTTGCGCTTGCAAGCATAAAGATCGGTGCTATCTTCGGGCTTGTCTCTTCACTGCTGGCTGTATGGACGGGCGATGGTTCCGGCTATCAGATTGCACAGACCCAACCGATGAAACTGGCGGCTGTAGAGGGACTTTATGAAGGAGGAACCAATGTAGGTCTGGTGGGAATAGGAATGCTGAACCCCGAAAAGAAGACTTACAATGATGGGAAAGACCCTTTCCTGTTCCGGATTGAGATACCCAGTATGCTTTCGTTCCTTGCCGAGCGGGATGTGGACGGGTATGTCCCCGGAATTACCAATATTATCGAAGGCGGCTATCAGCTGAAAGACGGTACGACTGCTTTGTCGGCAGCCGAAAAGATAGAGCGGGGTAAGACCGCTATCGGAGCGCTGGCTGCTTATCGTGCAGCGAAGAGCGCCGGGCACGAGGAAGATGCCGCTGTTGCCTATCAGGTTTTGCAGGAGAATATGCCATACTTCGGATACGGATATATTAAAGATGTGAATCAGCTGGTTCCGAATGTTCCTCTGAACTTCTACGCTTTCCGTATAATGGTTATCCTGGGCGGATATTTTATCCTTTTCTTCATCGTTGTGCTCTTCTTTATATATAAGAAAGATTTGAGTAAGATGCGCTGGATGCATTGGATCGCTCTGCTGACCATTCCTTTGGCTTACATTGCCGGACAGGCAGGATGGGTGGTTGCCGAATGCGGTCGTCAGCCTTGGGCTATCCGCGATATGCTTCCTACATCGGCGGCTATCTCTAAATTGGATGTAGGCTCCGTTCAGGCTACTTTCTTTATCTTCCTGATCTTGTTTACCGTAATGCTGATTGCGGAGATAGGGATTATGGTGAAGGCGATTAAGAAAGGACCGGAAGAAGAGATAAGTAATAGGTAATAGGTATTAAGTAATAATCGTAGCTGCTGACTGATTTATCAGCATGGTTATTACTTATTACCTATTACTTATTACCTGTTACTTATTACTTAAAACTTAATACTTACATATTATGTATATATTTCTACAACAATATTGGTGGCTGGTCGTTTCCTTGCTGGGGGCCATACTTGTATTTTTATTATTTGTGCAGGGAGGAAATTCTTTATTGTTCTGTTTGGGTAAGACGGAGGAACATCGTAAGATGATGGTGAACTCTACCGGACGTAAGTGGGAGTTTACGTTTACTACGCTGGTAACGTTCGGAGGTGCTTTCTTTGCTTCGTTCCCGTTGTTTTACAGTACCAGTTTCGGTGGGGCTTACTGGCTTTGGATGATTATTCTTTTCAGTTTTGTGTTGCAGGCTGTGAGTTACGAGTTCCAGAGCAAGGCAGGGAATTTGCTGGGTAAAAAGACCTATCAGACTTTCTTGGTAATTAATGGGGTTGTAGGACCTCTGTTGCTGGGTGGAGCAGTCGCTACTTTCTTCACCGGTTCTGATTTCTATATCAATAAGGCGAATATGACGGATACGATTATGCCGGTTATCAGTCATTGGGGAAATGGATGGCACGGACTGGACGCGTTGACTAATATCTGGAATGTTATTCTCGGACTGGCTGTATTCTTTTTGGCGCGTGTGTTGGGTTCGCTCTATTTCATTAATAGTATAGCGGATAAGGAACTGACCGATAAATGTCGTCGTGCAGTATTGAATAATACTATTTTCTTCCTTGTATTCTTTTTGGCATTTGTAATCCGTACATTGGTTTCTGACGGTTTTGCTGTCAATCCGGATACATTGGAGGTTTATATGCAGCCTTATAAGTACTTTATCAACTTTATAGAAATGCCGGTAGTTCTGATCATCTTCCTGATAGGTGTAGTATTGGTACTTTTTGGAATCGGTAAGACGGTTCTGAAAAAGACTTTCGACAAAGGAATCTGGTTTGCAGGAATAGGTACGGTACTGACAGTTCTGGCTTTGTTACTCGTAGCCGGATATAATAACACTGCTTATTATCCTTCATATACGGACTTGCAAAGTTCGCTGACATTGGCTAACAGCTGTTCGAGTGAATTTACGCTGAAGACTATGGCTTATGTCTCTATTCTTGTTCCGTTTGTGATAGCTTATATATTCTATGCATGGCGTAGTATCGACCGCCATAAGATTACGGAGAAGGAGATGGATGAAGGAGGACATTCCTATTAAGGTAATTTTGATAGACATTAAAGGAAGAGGATGTGTCAAACTCCCCTTTTAACGAAATCATCCTCGCCACAGATAGTTGTAGCGAGGATGATCTTTAATCTATGAGGACTTCGACATATTCTCTTAGGCTTAGCTACTCTCTTGGTAATCCTATTTATTCACTACATTTTCCGGTGTTCCGGAGATATAAGCCTGTAGATTGCTAATGGCAATATTCATCAGACGCTCACGAGCTTCTGTGCTTGCCCACGCGATATGCGGAGTAATGTAGCAGTTCTTTGCAGTCAGCAACGGATTGTCGGCACGAGGAGGTTCCGAAGAAAGTACATCTACTCCGGCAGCATAAATCTTGCCACTGTTCAGTGCATCTGCAAGATCTTGTTCGTTAACCAATGGGCCACGACCTGTATTAATTAAAATAGCATTCGGCTTCATCAGAGCAAGACGGCGTGCGTTCACCAATTCGTGAGTTTCCGGAGTGAGCGGGCAGTGCAGACTGATAATATCACATTCGCTGAACAACTGATCCAAATCCATCTTCTTGATTTCCGGTGGCAACTGGAAGTGAGACTTTGAAGTTAAAGCATATACCTGCATACCGAAACCGATGGCAACGCGAGCAGTAGTATATCCTGTATTTCCCAATCCGACAAGACCGATTTTCTTATCCCGCAATTCTATCAACGGAGTATCCCAAAAACAGAAATCCTTGTTATTGGTCCAACGACCTTTGTGGACTTCTTCCGAATGATGCTGTACCTGCTGACAGATATTAAGAATGTGCGCAAATACCATTTGTGCAACGGAAGCTGTACTATATGCAGGGATATTAGTTACAATAATACCACGTTCTTTGGCTGCTGCCGTATCCACTACATTGTATCCCGTAGCAAGCACACCGATATACTTCAGTTCGGGCAGGGCAGCCATGTGATCGGCGTTGATGATTACTTTATTCGTCAGAA
Source organism: Bacteroides sp. B1-V-101 (assembly GCF_023656585.1). NCBI lineage: Bacteria > Pseudomonadati > Bacteroidota > Bacteroidia > Bacteroidales > Bacteroidaceae > Bacteroides > Bacteroides sp. B1-V-101. The sequence goes on from NZ_JAMOKH010000013.1 coordinate 109,616, forward strand.
TCACTTCAGCTCCGGCTGCGCGTTCCAATACTTCTTCGGGGGCAGTACGGTCATAAATGGTACATTCTCCGAGAGCTTTCAAACCTTCCCATGATAAATCACCGGGATTGGCGGCAAAGCCGTCTAAAACTACTATTTTCATTATATTTAAGTATTAAGTTATAAGTATTAAGTGTTATGGGATGTTCCCATTGTTCTTTAGTTTTACAATTGTTGCTGTCAGTAATTTAAGTATTTCCAGGCAGTCAGTATTAATAGATTCATATTGTTCATCGCTTATATATTCTGTTTGCTGAAGTAAATATAGCCAATATTCTGTTTCAGAACATTCCTTTTGAGAAATAGAGTATTTGTGTATAAAGTCAAGATGTGATTCTGCATAAATAGCTTCTCTAATATTAGCACCGATAGAAGTTCCACTACGTAATATCTGTTTTGATAGAATTGTTTCTTTCTTGCAATCTCTTAAATACTTATATAGATTAATTATTCGAATTGCAAATTTGGTAGACTTCTCTTTTAATAAATTTTCTTTCACGGCTACGGCTAATACCTAATACTTAATACCTAATACTTATTTGAACCTTTCTCCCCATAACTGCTGCATCCGTTCTGCATGCTTCTGTTCGGCGGCATTGTTCTGAGGTTGCCATATTCGTTTTTCTTTCAGCTCGTCCGGCAAGAATTGTTGCTTCACGAAGTTGCCTTCGTAGCTGTGGGCGTACTTGTATTCCTGTCCATATCCCAGTTGTTTCATCAGCTTGGTGGGAGCATTGCGCAAGTGCAGAGGCACAGGCAAGTTTCCAGTGGAACGTACCAGTTCTAATGCGTCGTTAATGGCACTGTATGCCGAATTGCTTTTGGGACTCGTTGCCAGATAGATTGTTGTTTCCGCCAAAGGGATACGTCCTTCGGGCCAACCGATTTTCATCAGAGTTTCAAAGCAGGCATTCGCTAGCAGCAATGCGTTCGGATTGGCCAGACCTATATCTTCGGCAGCAGAGATAACGAGTCTCCGCGCGATGAAAGCAGGGTCTTCACCACCTTCTACCATGCGGGCGAGCCAGTAAATGGCCCCGTCCGGATCACTGCCACGGATAGACTTGATAAAAGCGGAAATGATGTCATAATGCATTTCTCCGTCCTTGTCGTATGCCAACGGATTCTGTTGCAGGCGTTCGGTCACCATGTCATCGGTGATGACAACCGTTTCCTCTGTGTCCGATTCCACTACAAGTTCAAGTATATTGAGCAGTTTACGGGCGTCTCCGCCGGAGAAGCGCAGCATGGCTGTCGTTTCTTTGAGTTCGATTTTCCGTTCTTTCAGTATGGTGTCGGTGGTGATGGCACGTTGCAGAAGTTCGAGCAAATCTTCCTTTTCCAAAGATTTGAGCACATAAAGCTGGCAACGGGAGAGGAGAGGGCGGATCACTTCGAATGATGGATTCTCGGTCGTTGCGCCTATCAGCGTCACCGTACCGTTTTCCACAGCTCCCAACAAAGAATCCTGTTGCGACTTGCTGAAACGATGGATTTCATCGATAAATAAGATCGGACTGGATTGCGAGAAAAAGCGGTTGCTCTTGGCACGCTCTATCACTTCGCGCACATCTTTGACACCTGAAGTCACGGCACTCAGCGTATAAAACGGAGTTTCCAGTTTATTGGCGATAATCTGTGCCAATGTGGTTTTTCCCACTCCGGGAGGTCCCCAGAGGATAAACGAAGAAATACGTCCCGCATCAATCATCTTACGCAGGATAGCCCCCGGTCCAACTAAATGTTTCTGACCGATATAATCATCCAATGTCTTTGGTCGTAACCGTTCTGCTAAAGGTTGCATAGTTTTAGAATACCATTAATACCATGAAACGAATACCGTTCTTGTTGATACCCGGATTGTCACGGTAGGTGAAACGATGTACATATTCAACGTGCAGCAACTTGAAAATGTTGTAGATACCTATACTTCCTTCGATATACGGCACCTTCGGGTCCATCACGAAACTGGTGAATTTACCGTCGCGTGTCGGGAAACGGACGAGGTCGGGGTTGCTGCTCTTGAATGGATTGTTCTTGTCGGTCAATGTCCCCCACAATGCGCGGATACGGAACATTTCTCTCCATTTCAGATTCTTGATCAGCGGGATGCGGTTGAACAACTTTCCGTTCATGTCATAAGAAAGTGACATGGACGCATACCGGTCGTTCAGGAATTCCATATTGTTGATCAGGGAAAATGTCTCACGTTGAGTGATATATGACAAGTTGGCTTCCGGCAGAATCAATAGCGGGAAAGGTACGACATTCCATTCTGCCCCTGCTTTTACGCTACAGTCTATCTTTCCCCACGAAGCGGGAAGCCAGAAACGTTTCCAGATGCTTGCTTCCGTGCGGTTGAAGTTGTATTCTCCGCCCAGCACGCCTTTGAAGCCCATGGCATGAGTCAGCGTGAAGATAGGAGCATCCAGCGACACCGGAACACGGCGCTGCTTGGAGTTGACGAAAGATTCTCCCGGAGCATAACGCAGTGTCACACTCGCTTCGGAAGTCGTGATGTCATGCACACGGGTTTGTGCAGCGTCATTCCGCAGATATTCCAGTTTTCCGGTAGGCTCGTCATTTCGATGGCGGAGCATGGCTTTCACTCCGAATCCCGTCAGCGTTTCGAGTTCGTAGTTGATGGTAGCATCACGCATATATGACATCTGGTCTACCGTTGTCGTTTTCATCGAAAGGAAGATGTTGTCTTTGTCCGTAAACAGGAACTTGTCCATCGGCGACATTACATCATAACTGTACGTTGCAGATATAAAATGTTTGGGAAACTCCCATACTACATAATCTCGTTTGTTGAAAGAATAAGTCAGCGTTCCGCTATATTTCCACTTTTCGTCTTTCAGACCATAAGCTCCGTATCCGCTCAGGAACCAATGCTTGTCAAAATGGGCAGTAGTCATACCACTCAGGCGGAAACGGGTTCCGTCGATGTAGTTGCTTGAAATCATGGTGTTGATAGGACCGATATCCACTTTGCTCTTATGGCCTTTGCTGCCTGTTTCCACAAAGTTCTCGATCAATGCTTTCGCACCGAAGATGATATATTTGAATCCCGGAATCTGTTCCAGACGGTTGACGAATACATCCATATTGCTTTCCTTTCTGGTCAACGGCACCTGGCGTACACTCGCCCAGTATTCGTCACTCTTCGAAAGCATGTCGGCCTCCTTGATCACAGGACCTTTCAAACGGAACAACCGCTGTTCTATCGGATCAAATTTATAATTGCTGTATTTAGTCGTTCGTTCTACCTGTAACCCTCCTGAGGTTTTGTTGGAACTCCATGAAAGGTCTACCGTCATGTCGTCATCCGCCAATACCCAGTTCCCGTTGGGAAGCTGCTCGTACTGCTGCACGATGTCCATGCGGTTGACAAAGTTGACGCCACTCTTTTTAGGCAGGTTCATCGTACACTTCTGAACGGCATAGGTCGAATCTTTCAGCACATAAAGATGGCCTGTAAATCCGAAATCCTGTGAGTTCTGCGGTACGAACGTCAGATGTACGCATTCGCGCTTGTCCACCATCAGCGTATCCATCAGGTAGTATTTATAGAACGAGATGGCATTGTTGCCGATAGGGCTTACGAATCGCTGTTGGAGCAGCCGGATGTCATCATCATAAATGTTGATGTCGGCAAAAACATCCTTCAGAACAGTCCCCAGCATGTCTCCTGTGGAGAAAAACTCTTCGATACCATTGGAGTTCTTTCCTTTGATAATGGTCTTTTTGCTTTCGGGATCTTTCCGGAAAATGGTTTGTGAGGCCGTTTCCTGTACGGAGATAGGGAGAATCAGTTTGTTGGTCGTCTCCGACACTTCCACCTGATCTTTGAGGAATGAGTATTTCTTGTAGATACCCTTTTCCAGTTTCTCCGGAGTCAGGTCGTTGATAGACATTTTCATTTTCTCGTACTTGTCGTACTGGTAGTAATCGTTCACTTCGAGCACTTGTGCTTTTTTGTGTTCGATCACTTTCTTCATGAATTCGACTGCCGGATTATTCTTGCGGGAGTATTTTTCTTTCTGTGGTTTTACGACTACTTCGGTGAGCATTACATCGTCCGGGGAGAGTTTGACATTGACGGTCTGATTTCCGGAGCCTACTTTAACGGTTTTGGTGACATATCCGATGGAAGAGAAAACGAGCGTTCCTCCGTTTCTTCGTGCGTCGAGTTTATATTCTCCGTCAATATTGGTGACAGTACCCATTTCTCTCTTGTCTTGATAATAGACAGAGATATACATTAGTGGTTCATGAGTGACTGAATCAGTTACAACCCCCTTTATTTGCTGCGCAAAAGCATTTGAAACTGCAAATACGACTAAGAGCAGTATCAGTATTTTGTTATATCGTTGTATCATAACGTTCGTAGTAGGGCTGCAAAGTTAACAAATAAGTCTGAGTAAAATAGAGTATATAACTTTTTTTACCCATCGTTTTTTGTTATTTACAAGCTTATATCATTCAACAATGGAAGGAGGCAGATTGTTTTTGTCTTTTTATACTTCCCTTTTCAACGTATGCCACATCTTGCGAACCGGCATGCTCCGATTCTTTTCCGTAGTTCCAAAATCTGTTTCAACGGTTGAAACAAAAAGTTTCATGCCTTGAAACTCTAGTTCCCACTGCTTGAAACTCTGGTTTCTACGCCTTGAAACTTTGGTTTCCTCGGCGTGAAACTTTCTGAAACACTTGTCGAACCTGATAGTGGTCGGCTACTTCTGTCTGGCTATTAAGCCGGCTCGTTGATCATCGAGTCCGGCTCAACCACTCCGGTTATTTACTTGTTAATATTTGTACGATTCGTTCGGCTGTTCGTCCGTCCCAGCGTTCGGGGAGTTCGCCTTTCTTCCATTCACCTTTCATCAGCGTATCCATAGCCTGAGCGAGTGCTGCCGGATCTTCGCCGACCAGTTCATTCGTTCCCACGCGCCACGTTTCCGGATGTTCGGCATACGTGTTGAGCGTGATACAGGGGATGCCGAGGAACGTAGCTTCTTCGGCTACATTGCCGGAGTCCGTGATGATTCCTTTGGCTTTATTGATCAGATATCCGAAGAAAAGATAATTCTGCGGAGGCATGATATGAAGGTTCGGGGCTTCTATGCCGAGGTCTTTGATTGCATTGCGCACGTAAGTGTGCATGGGCGCTACGATAGGCATACCGGCAGCTTTTTCGATCATCGTTTGCATCAACTTCCGCAGGTTCTCTTTGTTGTTGAGCAGTACACGTCGGTTGAGGGTGAGCAGGAGATAATTACCCTCCTGAAGTCCCAGTACGGAGAACCATACCGGTTTGAGCAGCCGGTTCCGGTTGAAGCGGACGGTATCTACCAAAATGTTGCCGACGTAATATACATTTTCACTTTCCGTGCCTGTCTGATTCAGATTTCGGTTGGCCACCATGCCGGCAGTAAACAGATAATCGGATACTCCGTCGGTAATCATCCGGTTTACTTCCTTCGGCATCTTCATGTCGAAGGAACGTGTGCCGGCTACCAGATGGGCTACCTTGATTCCTTGTTTCTTGGCTACGATGGCGCAACTCATGGTTGCTGTCAGATCATCCACTACCAGGACGACGTGTGCCGGATTCTCCGTCAGCTCCTGTTCGAAGGCGATCATGATTCCGGCTGCCAGACTGGTGGGGTTACTGCTTTCCACTCCAAGGTAGACATCGGGAGCTTTCATGTCGAGATCCGAAAACAGGGAAGCATCCAGACTTGTATCGTCCCGTCTGCCTGTGTACACCAAACGGTAGGAGATGCTTTTACCCAGCCCTCTTGCGGCTTCGATGGCGCGTGTGATAGGGGCTATTTTCATGAAATTGGGGCGTGCCCCGGCAACAATTGTTATTTTCATATTGTTTCTATCTAATTCGTGTAGCAAAAGTACATTTTCTTACGGAATTTATTCGTTACTTTGCATACAAAATAACAAATATATGCCGACATTCGTTCAAATTCTTGATTTTATAGGCACATTTGCCTTTGCTATTAGTGGTATCCGGCTGGCTTCAGCAAAGCGTTTCGACTGGTTCGGAGCCTATGTCGTAGGTCTTGCTACCGCTATCGGTGGCGGTACCATCCGTGATGTACTGCTGGATGTGACGCCCGGATGGATGACGAACCCTATCTATTTGATCTGTACGGGACTTGCCTTGATCTGGGTGATTTGCTTCGGTCGCTGGCTAATCCGTCTGAATAATACCTTTTTTATATTCGATACCATCGGACTGGCTTTGTTTACGGTGGTCGGTGTGGGGAAAAGTATCGCTTTGGGCTATCCTTTTTGGGTAGCCATCATCATGGGTAGTATCACAGGTGCCGCAGGAGGTGTGATTCGTGATGTCTTTATCAATGAGATCCCCTTGATTTTCCGAAAAGAAATCTATGCGATGGCGTGTGTAGTAGGCGGCATCGCTTACTGGCTGTGCGATGCCGCAGGGATGGAATCTTATGTCTGTCAGCTCGTTGGCGGATCGGCGGTATTTGTTACACGCATCCTTGCCGTGAAATACCACATTTGCCTTCCTATATTAAAAGGTAGTGAAGAGACTGACGGCGATTCTTGAAGATTTTATTTCTTGTCCAGATCCACTTCTCCCCGGTAGCTGATTGCCTGACGGTTCTGCATCGTGACATCGATGCTGGTGGTGCCGTCGGGGAACACTTTCGCCCTGAACTCAAAGAAGTCTTCCGGACTTCGTGCGGAGAATTTGATAACGGCGTTTCCCTTCTTATCCATATCCATCGTGTATTCTTTGAGGGGAGCGTTGAATATCAGCCCGCTTCCTCCGCCGTAAGGAACGCTGTAAGCACGTCCGTAATAGGGGAGGTAAGAGAATACCGAATCATTTCTGATTTGCAGTGAGTATTGTGAAGTCAGAGGTATAGAACGTCCGCGCATGGGCATAGCAGTGTTGACGTCTATCTTGTAGTCTTCTGATACGATCAGCTGTCTGACAGCTTCTTTCTTCTGTTCCTTCTTCTCCTTCTTGGTCTGTGCCGAAAGAGTCGGGATTCCTGCTAGCATAACCAGCAGTAGCATAAGGATTTGTTTTCTTGTTTTCATATCAGTTACAGTTTAGTGTATATATGTATAACACTCAAATATACTAAAAATAAGGAGTCCCCCTGCTTTCTTTAATGAAAATTAAACAGAAATCCTTAGAACTGTTCCAGAATGGAGATTCGTTTCTCGATAGGGGGATGCGTGGCAAAGAGGCCGCTAAGTCCGCTGAGGGCACTTTTCGACTGGTCGCCCGGATTCTGAATGAATAATTGCGCCACATCCCCACGTTTTACCGCTTCTATATCCGGATCATCGGAAATTTTGCGCAGGGCACTTGCCAATGCCAACGGATTCTTTGTCATCTCCGCCGAACCGGCATCCGCCATATATTCACGCTTCCGTGAAATGGCGAAGCGCATCAGACTGGCAAAGAAGTAACCGACAGCCGCTATTACTAAAGCAATCAGTATGATAAGGATAGCTCCTCCACCGTTTTTTCCGTTGCTACGTATGCGCGTGTGCGTAATAGTATAGAAAGTGATTTGCGTCAGCATCGAGAAGATTCCGACAAATACAATCGAGACGATCAGCAGGCGCACATCCCTGTTGCGGATGTGAGTCAGTTCGTGGGCGATGACTGCTTCCAGTTCTTCGTCGTTCAACTTCTGAATAATCCCTTTCGAGAGAGAGTGACCGTATAGGTGCGGTCGTTGATACCGCTGGCAAAAGCGTTCAATGAATCGTCGTCGATGATATTGATTTTCGGAGCCTTCATTCCGTTTGCCATGCAGAGGTTCTCGACCAGATTGTAGACACGTTTGTTTTCTCTGCGATCGAGAGGTTTGGCACCTGTGGCGGCTTTGATGATACTCGTATTCGCCCAGAAAGCTATCAGGAACCAAATCAATACGACACCCATCGTATAGGGGAGGGCATTGATGAAAAGAGGATTAGCCAATTCCAGGACACTTACTTCCATGCTCTCACCGTGCCCAAAGGCGACCAACAGATAACAGGCCAGATAAAGCAATGCTGCTACCAGGCAGGGAAATAGAAATAACAGAAGAACAGAGCGCCGGTTGTTCCGGCTCTGCTGTGTTTGGATTCCGACGTACTGCATACGTGCTCGTTTTTAGAAACTGATCTTCGGTGCTTGTTCCAGATTCGCACGTTCGTTGGTACCCAGGTCGAACATGATTTCTCTGCGGAAACCTGCCATACCTGCTATGATATTGGACGGGAATGTCTGAACCGCATTATTATATTCCTTCGTGGCCGAGTTAAAGTAACGGCGTACAGCAGCCAATTTATTCTCTACATCGGATACTTCTTCTTGCAGTTGCAGGAAATTCTGGTTTGCTTTCAGGTCCGGATAAGCCTCCAACGTGATTTTCAATCCCGATAAAGCGGAAGATAATTGATTCTCTGCTGCTATCTTTTCGTCGATTGTCTTGGCGCTGACTGCACCGTTACGTGCCTGAATCACCCGTTCGAGGGTATCTTTTTCGTGTGCGGCATATCCTTTCACGGTATCCACCAGTTGTGGAATAAGGTCGTGGCGCTGTTTCAGCTGCACATCGATGTCTGCAAAAGCATTTTCACGGTTATTTCTCAGTCTCACCAATGAGTTGTACATGGAAGCAAAAATGATTCCCAACAGTACGATTATTCCTACGATAATAAGTATAGTCATGTCCTTTACTTTAAGTTAATAATACTACCCAAAAGTAAGTTATTTTGTATTGCCAAGCAAGAAGAAGAGAATAAAAAACGTCCTAAACCACCTAAAAACTATCAAAAAGCACCTAAAATCTATCATTTGACAGTTTCACCCCCTAAGAAATGACGAATTTCCCCCTGTTCGACTCATAAAATACCTTTAAACTTGCAAACGTCAAGAAAGAAACGAAATATTAACCGTAAAACCCTTAAAGTATGAAAAGTTTAAGTTTCAGAAAAGATTTAATTGGAGTTCAGGAAGAGTTGCTTCGTTTTGCTTATAAATTAACTGCCAATCGTGAAGAAGCAAATGATTTATTGCAAGAAACATCATTAAAGGCCTTGGATAACGAGGAAAAATATGTTCCCGATACAAATTTTAAAGGATGGATGTACACAATCATGCGTAACATCTTTATTAATAACTACCGTAAAATAGTACGTGACCAGACATTCGTAGATCAGACCGACAATCTGTATCATTTGAATCTCCCCCAAGACTCAGGATTTGAAAGTACGGAAGGCGCTTATGACTTAAAAGAGATGCACCGCATCGTCAACGCGCTGCCGAAGGAATATAAAGTACCATTTTCAATGCACGTATCCGGTTTTAAATACCGTGAGATCGCTGAGAAGCTGGACCTACCCCTCGGAACGGTGAAGAGCCGCATATTCTTCACACGCCAACGTTTGCAACAAGAGTTGAAAGATTTTGTATAAATAGGGATAGCACATTAGTCAAACAATTAATTCTGGTAAGGAGCAACGGGTAAAAACTCGCTTGCTCCTTTGATTTTGTGACAATATGATATTAAACATGTCTTTATACCCCAACTTATTCTCTCTGTATTTGTTATTATGTCAGAGAACTCAGTATATTTGTATCAACTAGTTAACCTAAGTAATATAAATCTCATCTATTTACGACAATGAAAAAGGAAATCAAATTCAGTCTCGTTTATCGGGATATGTGGCAGTCGTCCGGCAAGTATCAACCGCGTGCCGATCAGTTAGTAAGAATTGCTCCGTTAATTATCGAAATGGGTTGTTTCTCCCGTGTAGAAACCAACGGAGGCGCGTTCGAACAAGTCAACCTACTGTATGGCGAGAACCCGAACAAAGCCGTCCGGGCTTTCACGAAACCTTTCCACGAAGCCGGCATACAAACTCATATGCTCGACCGTGGTCTGAATGGTCTTCGAATGTATCCCGTTCCGGCAGATGTGCGCCGGTTAATGTATAAAGTAAAACATGCGCAGGGAGTGGACATCACCCGTATCTTTTGCGGCTTGAATGAAGTCAGAAATATTATTCCTTCCATTCATTATGCCCTTGAAGCGGGGATGATTCCGCAGGCAACGTTATGTATTACGTTCTCGCCCGTACATACCGTAGAATATTATACCGCTATCGCCGAGCGTCTGATAGAGGCCGGAGCACCGGAAATCTGTCTGAAAGATATGGCAGGTGTCGGTCGCCCCGAAATGCTGGGACGTCTGACGAAAGCAATCAAGGAACGGCATCCCGAAATCATCATCCAGTATCACGGACATAGCGGACCGGGACTTTCGATGGCTTCTATCCTCGAAGTTTGTGAGAATGGCGCGGATATTATTGATGTTGCAATGGAGCCGATTTCGTGGGGGAAAGTTCATCCGGACGTTATCTCTGTGCAGGCTATGCTGAAAGACGCGGGATTTCAGGTACCGGAGATTAATATGAAAGCCTACATGAAAGCCCGTGCCATGACACAGGAGTTCATTGACGATTTTCTGGGTTATTTTATGGACCCTACCAACAAGCATATGTCTTCTTTGCTCTTGAAATGCGGACTTCCCGGAGGTATGATGGGTTCTATGATGGCCGATCTGAAAGGAGTGCATTCCGGCATCAATCTGATATTGAGAGGTAAGAACGAACCGGAACTGAGCATCGACGATTTGCTCGTGATGCTGTTTGACGAAGTGGAATATGTGTGGCCGAAACTCGGCTATCCTCCATTAGTGACTCCGTTCAGCCAATATGTGAAGAATGTGGCATTGATGAATGTGATGTCTCTGATCAAGGGAGAGGAGCGTTGGACGATGATCGACAACCATACCTGGGATATGATTCTAGGTAAGAGTGGTCGTTTGCCCGGTGCACTTGCTCCGGAGATTATCGCATTGGCAAAAGAAAAAGGATACGAATTTACGGACGAAGACCCGCAGAAGAACTATCCGGATCAACTGGACGAGTATCGTAAGGAAATGACAGAAAAAAGCTGGGATTTCGGACAGGATGATGAAGAACTTTTCGAACTGGCAATGCACGACCGCCAATATCGGGATTATAAATCGGGTATTGCCAAGAAACGTTTCGAAGATGATTTGCAGCGTGCCAAAGATGCCGCATTGGCAAAACAGGGATTCTCCGAAGAAGAAGTGAAACGGATGAAACGTGCCAAAGCCGAACCGGTGACGGCAATGGAGAAAGGGCAGATCATTTGGGAGATCGATGTGGAATCGCCTTCTATGCCGCCCGAAGTGGGACATAAATATGGTCCGGACGATGTGTTTTGTTATATTGCTACTCCTTGGCATACATATGATAAGGTGTTGGCGAATTTTAGCGGTCGTGTGATCGAGGTATGTGCCAAGCAGGGAGCATTGGTAGATAAAGGCGAACCATTGGCGTATATCGAGAGGTGTGAGGAACCGGCATAGTCTGTATCTCAAATAATAACAGAAAAAAGTAATCCCTTTATCCTTGTCTTGTTTCTTGATGAAATAGACTGTGATAAAGGGATTGCTTTATTTCTTTTTCTTCTTCCTGGTGTCTTTCTTATCGACCGCCTTTTTCTCTACAGGCGGAAACTTAGGAACCAGATTCATTAATCGCAATATCTGTTTTTGTCGTTTCAATAGGTAAGCCGAAGGCTTTGCAGAGTTAAACCGTATCGGGTTAGGGAGCGTAGCGGCAATCAGTGCGCACTGTCCTGAGCTCAACTTGGCAGCTGTTGTGTTGAATTTATACTTTGCGGCAGCCTGTGCGCCATAAATCCCTTTTCCCATTTCGATGGAGTTGAGATATACCTCCATAATCCGTTCTTTCGACCAGAACAACTCTATCAGAAAGGTGAAATAAACTTCGAAACCTTTGCGTATCCAAGACGATTGCGGCCATAGGAACACATTCTTGGCTGTCTGCTGACTGATGGTACTTGCTCCGCGCTTCCGTTTCCGTTTTTCGTTCTCCTTCATCGCTTTCTCTATTTCGATGAAGTCGAATCCGTTGTGTTCGGCAAAGCGGTTGTCTTCGGAGGCGATGACCGCCATCGGCAGGTGAGGAGATATTTTATCAAAAGAAACCCACGTGTGTTTCCACGTGGGTTTATCTCCTGACGCAAGCTGCTGTACACTTCGGATGACCATCAGCGGAGTGACATACACCGGCATAAAGCGGTAGACGATCACAGCCAGAATGGTAGATGCAAAGAAGAAAATCAGCAGGTTGCGCGCATAACGCAATATTTTTTTAATTGGAAGCGGCCTGTGCATCTTTAATCATCTGTTCACTTGCGTACATGTAAACTTCTACACGACGATTCTGTTCTCTTCCGGCAGCTGTGTCGTTGCTGGCGATAGGATCGCTTTCGCCCATTCCCTGCACACCTTTAATCTGGTTGGAAGAAACGCCGCAGTTTAACAGGTAGCTGGCTACACTCTGTGCACGTTCCTGTGACAAGTTCAGATTTTTCTGACGGCTTTGTTCGGCAGTACTGTTTCTCCAGCCCTGATTGTCGGTATATCCGTAGATGGATACGTCCATGTCTCTGTTCTGGTTGAGTACGTTGTTGGCGAACTTGCTCAATGCAGACTTGGCAGCAGCACTCAGAGTTGCATTACCGGTAGTGAAAAGAATACCTGAATCGAATGTAACTTTTACTGCCTGCAATCCGTTGTTGTCAGTTATCTGCTCTACTTGTGCGCCTTCAATTTGTTTTGCTTCTGCTGCCGCTTTATCCATCTTCTTTCCGATAAGGGCACCTGTTCCTGCACCTACTGCAGTACCGATAGCCGCACCGATGGCAGCACCCTTGCCTTTACCGATAACACCGCCGAGGATAGCACCCAATGCAGCACCCGAACCACCGCCGATTGCGGCACCTTTGCCCGTATTGTTCATGCTTGCGCAGCCACTGAATATCATGGTTATACTCATGAAGAGAACCATCCATTTCATCTTGTTCATAATGCAATGTTTTTTAAATAGGTTTATAAAATAATACTTTAATAAATTAACAACGCAAAGATACATATTATTTGCCAAGGTCATACTTTTTAGGTTAAAATAACTCCGGATGATCTTTGTATATGTAAAATAACAAACGACACGGCTACCTTGTTGACACGGAAGGCAGATTTAAGCATTTTTTCCTGATCATGGTGAACCATCCCAAGAGAATCAGCCCTTTGGCAATCGTTGTGACGCATACTGCCCACCAGATACCTTCTACTCCCATGCCCATCCGTACAAACAGGATGGCAAGCGGAATACGCATATAGTTGCATACAATGCTGACAATGGCAGGAGGCACGGTACGCCCGATGCCGTAGAACACTCCCTGCATTGTGATTTCGAGCATCATAAACAGCTGCGAATATCCGTCGATACGCAGAAATACACCTCCGGCTTCGTAAGCCGCCTGTTCGGGGACAAAGATCGAAAAGACCTCATTGCCGTAAAAGACAAACAGCAGCGTGCAGAACGTTCCGAAGATTCCCGTCATCCATAGGGTGGTGTGCCAGGCTTTCAGTACCCGTTCTATTCGTCCGGCGGCGAAGTTCTGGGCAATAAAGGCGCTGAGTGCGGTGGAGAAACCTTGGGAGGTATTCCAGGTGATGGCTTCTATCTGTCCGCCGGTGGTGAAAGTCATCAGCCCGATGTGTCCGCCCTGTTCGGATGCGGTACGGCAGAGGAACATATTGACGAAGGCGAACAGTGTGTTTAGGGTAGCTACGGGCAGGCCTAGTTTCAGAATACGCCGCGTGTACTTCTTCTTCAGTCGGGAGAAGAAGGGGAAACCGCCGAGCAGGGCGTCTTTGCGGAAACGCAGCTGATAGATGAAGATGGCGAAAACCGTTGCCTGCGAGAGCCATGTAGCGTAGGCGGCACCGTTTGTTCCCAGTCCGAAGCCGAAGATAAACAGAGGGTCGAGAATGATATTCATAATCAGTCCCATCCCACTGATATAGAATGGAATTTTGCTTCGTCCCGCTGCATTATAGATACCTGTGAAGGCAGCGGACAGGAATATGAACGGCAATGCGGTGGAAATAATCCGCAGGTATTCGATGGCATTGGCTGTGATGTGCTCTTCTAGTTCATAGATGCGGATAATGGGGCTTGCGAACATGAACAGCAGTCCGCCCCAGCAGATCGAAATGATCAGAGCAATCGTGATATTGTGTGAAGCGAACTGGCGGGCATCTTCCTGATTCTGCGCACCGATGGATTGGCCTACGCTGACTTCGGACCCTACCTTATTTAATAAGGAGATAGAACCGGACATCCACGTCAGGATTCCTACCGAACCGATGGCGGCTACTGCCTCACTGCCCAGTCGTCCCACCCATGCCATATCTGTGAGGCTGTATGCCATCTGTATAAACGACGTTGCCATGATAGGCATCGCCAGATTGAAAAGTTGGCGGTTGATAGGGCCGTGTGTCAGATTCTTAATTCCTTGCATATCATTTTTTCTATTTAAAAGGAGGCGCAAAGATACATAAAATTACTATCTTCGCACATCAAATATTCATTAATCAAAGTATACAGATACTATGAAACAGAAATTCTCTTCTCTTTTTGTATTGCTGGTCCTGCTATTGACAGGACTGCAAGTCTCGGCACAAAGTACGCCAAAACCATTTGATATTGAACAGCCTTCTCTCCGTGTTTTCCTGCCGGCACCGGAACTGGCGACAGGTCGTGCTGTGGTAGCCTGTCCGGGTGGGGGATACTCCGGTTTGGCGGTCAATCACGAAGGGTATGATTGGGCGCCGTATTTCAACAAACAAGGAATTGCATTGATTGTTCTCAAATACCGGATGCCGAAAGGCGACCGCACCCTCCCGATCTCCGATGCCGAAGCAGCCATGAAAATGGTACGTGACAGCGCTGACGTATGGAATCTGAATCCGAATGATATTGGTATCATGGGGTCTTCTGCCGGAGGCCATCTGGCTTCGACCATCGCTACACATGCGCCTGAAGCACTTCGTCCCAACTTCCAGATTCTCTTCTATCCGGTGATCACGATGGACAAATCTTTCACTCACATGGGCTCTCATGACAATCTGTTGGGCAAGGACGCTTCTGCCGATCTGGAAAAAGAATTCTCCAACGAGAAGCAAGTGACCAAAGAGACTCCCCGTGCTTTCATTGTTTATAGCGATGATGACAAGGTAGTTCCTCCTGCCAACGGAGTCAACTATTATCTGGCTTTAAATAAGAAAGGTGTTCCTTCCGTTCTCCATATTCATCCTACAGGCGGACACGGTTGGGGAATCCGTGAAGATTTCCTTTACAAGAGTGAAATGCAGAACGAACTGACTTCTTGGTTGCGTAGTTTCAAGGCTCCTCGCAAAGATGCCGTCCGTGTGGCTTGCATCGGCAACAGTATTACGTTCGGAGCAGGAATAAGAAATCGCAGCCGCGACAGCTATCCTTCCGTACTGGCCCGTATGTTGGGCGACAACTACTGGGTGAAAAACTTCGGAGTGAGTGCCCGTACCATGTTGAACAAAGGAGATCATCCTTATATGAACGAACCTGCTTATAAGAATGCATTGGCTTTTAATCCTAACATCGTCGTTATCAAACTTGGTACAAACGACAGCAAATCATTCAACTGGAAATACAGAGCAGACTTTATGAAAGATGCGCAGACCATGATCGACGCTTTCAAAGGTCTTCCTTCGCAGCCGAAGATTTATCTCTGCTATCCTTCCAAAGCTTATCTGACAGGTGACGGCATCAACGATGATATTATCTCTAAAGAAATTATTCCGATGATCAAGAAGCTCGCCAAGAAAAACGACCTGTCTGTTATAGACCTTCATACTGCTATGGACGGAATGCCCGAACTCTTTCCGGACCGTATTCATCCGAACGAAAAGGGAGCGCAGGTAATGGCAAAAGCTGTCTATCAATCTATCTCTGCTTTAAAATAAAAAATATGTTACCGATCATTGAGCTTTTAACCGGATAATTGTATTGATAATATAGCCCCTGATAAAAGAAAGGAGAATATTATGATTAGAACAGTTGCTGTCTTTGTTTTTGTGTCTTTAGCTTGTGTTGCTACTGCCTTTTCTCAAACTATAGAAAAGGGGAATAAAATGGATGTGCAAAAGAAAAATAGCTCTGCGGAAGTAAGCGGACACCAGTTGCCCGAAGCAAAAATCATAGAACCGAAGTTACCGGATATAGAGGCTAAAAAACTTGCAACAGATGATAAGTCCATGCAGACATACGGTCTGACACCTTCAAGTCCTGCATCGGGCTTATCTCCCTATTTTTACGATTTTCCTGCATTGCTGGAAAGTAATCCGGCATTGACGGATTTTTATAATTTTCGTCAGCATTCTATGAATGGACAGTTTTCTTTTATTGGGAGTGCAGAACAAAAAACTTATTTGGGATTGGGGCAATATGTAGCGGTAAATGCCGGAATGCGCTGGATTCCTTCTCAAAGATTTTTCGTTGAAGCGGGAGGAACCTTAAGCCGGCAATTCTATTTGGCTTTGCCTATAGCGAGGCAAGATATAGCAGGAATATATACGAGAATGCATTATTCTTTAGCCAGAAATGTCCGGTTAAATGTCTGGGGACAATATTTTATGGGGGGAAATACACCTCCTCCGGTTTACAATCCGTTATTTCCACATACAGGGGTAGGAGCTTCTATCTCGGTCGATGTGAAAAAGAATACGGAAGTAAGTGTCGGTGCGGAATACCAGTACGACAAGAATTCAAGGGAATGGAAAATGGAAACGTCAGGCCGTGTATCCATTGGCTTTTGACACATATTTCATCATTCATTTGGTTCTGTTATTTATTTCCCATATCTTTGACGCATTAAAATTATAATGTTTCATTAAAACTAGTGGATGTTTAACTCATCATTTATTACATCGGATTTGGTCTGATAAGAATCTGTTCACTTTAACAGATTCGAACTTTCATACTTTCGGATAATCTTTCCGGAAGTGATTCTCCTATATTATATAACTTTAGTTTTTATACCCGCATACAATAGCAAAAGCATTGTTGTGCTTTCACGTGTATGCTATATACATTAAGATAATGAGTAACGAAAATAATAATCTGTCATTATATGGTTGGAGTGATAATCTATTCCGGCAAAAACAAATCTCACAATTTAAAGATATGTCTCATGGACGAATCATCGTGACACATAAAACCTGTTATGAAGTGGTTGCAGAGGATGGCGTATATTTGTGTGAGTTAACAGGAAATATGATTTATGGCAGAATGCCTGATGAATACCCTTGTACGGGCGATTGGGTGATTTTTCAGCCATTTGATGCAAACAAAGGGATTATAGTTGATACGTTGCCTCGTGAACGGGCGTTGTATCGCAAGAAGAACGGAACGGTAGCTGACCGGCAGGCCATTGCTTCTTACGTCGATAAAGCATTTATTGTGCAAAGCCTTGATGATAATTTCAATGTTCGCAGAGCGGAACGTTTCATAGCCCAGATAATGGAAGAAAATATCAAACCAGTATTGGTGCTCAATAAAGCCGATTTAGGTTGTGACAGGCAGAATATAGATGAAGCGATCAAACACATTGCCCGTCAGTTTCCTGTATTTATCACAAGTATTTGTCAACCTCAAACGATTCTCCGGTTGCGGGAATCCATAACAAAAGGCGAAACGGTCGTGTTTGTCGGCTCTTCGGGTGTCGGCAAGAGTTCACTGGTGAATACCCTTTGCGGGAAATCGGTACTGAATACTTCCGATATAAGCCTGTCTACAGGAAAGGGACGGCATACTTCGACTCGTCGGGAAATGGTATTGGTGGATGGCTCAGGTGTTTTAATCGACACTCCGGGTGTTCGGGAATTTGGTTTGGCGATTGACAATCCCGATTCGCTTGCCGAAATGTTTGAAATATCCGACTATGCGGAATCATGCCGTTTCAGCGATTGTAAGCATATCGACGAGCCGGGTTGTGCTGTTTTAGAAGCGGTACATAATGGTACGTTAGATCATAAGGTATATGAGAGTTATCTGAAACTCAAACGAGAAGCATGGCATTTCTCCGCTTCCGAACATGAAAAACGTAAGAAGGAGAAATCCTTTACGAAACTCGTAGAAGAAGTGAAGAAACGCAAGGCTAATTTCTAAAGAACTATTGAAGCAGGGAATGCCGGTACTTTATCAGACAAGGTGATACTGTATGACGGCTTCTCTGCTTCTTATTGTTTGGTAAGAGTTTACGGCAACTATTCTCTTGCTTTTAGAGTAAAGGCATTTCAACTCTTGTGACATGTTCCTCTTCGGGTACATCCGGATTGCTGTAATAATATTCTATTGATGTTCCCGAAGCCTTATATCCATTTGTTTTTATCCATTCGGTCATCTCAT
The DNA here is from genome assembly GCF_023656585.1 of Bacteroides sp. B1-V-101. NCBI lineage: Bacteria > Pseudomonadati > Bacteroidota > Bacteroidia > Bacteroidales > Bacteroidaceae > Bacteroides > Bacteroides sp. B1-V-101. The sequence continues at coordinate 128,072 of NZ_JAMOKH010000013.1, forward strand.
TGTACAGCTGTGCCAGTTCATTGTAATTTCCTCTATGCAGACATACGACTATTCTTCTGGCGGGGAGGATGACAGACTGTATTTTTTCGTCACCCTGTAAAGGTTTCGAAGATTTCAGTCCGATAATCATTTCTATACGATCTTCGGTCAGGCTTTCAAAGTCGGGGTACTCTACGAAGGGGATATCCGTGGTTACTTCTCCCTGTTTCTGGAATAAAGAGTCTATTCTTACAAAATTCTCTCCGATAGCCTGTGACATACCTTTCATGTCGGTTTTTACTTCAATAGCCAAAGCGGGCTGTTCCGGCTGCTGTAAAAGCATGATTTCTGATATCTTTGCCATAGATTCTGTTTTAATGGTGATTATTTCCGTATGACCGGTATATATATTTCTGTTAGTAATTCCGACGTTTCCGTGGTGGACGGATGATTCATATACATCTCAAAGCTGAATGTGCTTTGGGGATGGTATTTACTTTTCGGAAACCATTCCTCATAAATGCTCCTGTACACTTTGTGTAAAGAAGAATAGTTCCCCGTATGTCTGAACACGGCATATCGCCCTCCGGGAATTTACATGATTCCCGGTACCGGTCTCGCTTTAGTATCATCGCGAAGGGTGATGCCTAGATAGAACCGGCACTTCTCCGTAGGCGTAATCGACGGATCGTCCATGCTAAGGCTGATAAACTTGTCATATCGTGGGTCTGCTTCATACTGTTCGGCATGATGCAGTAGTTTATTCCAAAGTAATCTGTATTTTAGTTTGTTTTTATACGCTTCACCCACTTCGATGCAGAATATCTTTATCGGGCTGATCACTTTTATCTCCGGTTTTATGTTTGTTGCCGGATTTTCACCGTTCGGTCTGTGCTTCTCTCTGTATTGAGAAGTTGATATACCAAAATGTTTCTTAAAAGCTTTGGCGATACTGTATTTAGTCTGATAACTCGTTTGCTCTATGATTTGCTTTAGCGTATAGTCCGTAGAGATCAGCAGATGTGCAACGTGTTCCATGCGCAAACGCTGTATGTAACTGCCGATATTCTCTCCGGTAGCGGTGCGGAACACTCTTCTGAAATGAAATTTGGACAGTCCGCTCATCGAACTCAGCGTGTCGGTATTCAGTACCTCCGTCAGATGACCGTTGATGTACACTATTATGTTCTGAATCATCTTATGATGAAGGCTGCTTGTCTCTTGCTTTTGCCGCCATCTGTTCAGTGTGGGAAGGCGTTTGTCCAGTATCTCCCTCAGCTCTTTCGGAGAATAGTCCGTGTCTGCGTATTCATTATATTTATCTGTATATTTTATCCAGATGTCGATCATTTCCCACATGGATATATCAACAATGTATTTCCCATCCTTCAGGCAGTAATAACAAAACTCATCACTCCTCGAACCGTCAGAGTTGGTGCCTAAATATTCCTCCACGTCGAAGCGGAGCGGCATTCCGCAGCTTTGGCAATATCTTTTATTTATTTCTGATTCAACCATTTGACTAATCTTGCATTCTTTGCAAAAATAAGCTATTTTTTCAGTAAACAGTTGTCCGGAATAGCCATCTTTTTATTAACAAATGTTCATTTCCGCTATTTCTTAAAGTTGTATCTTTGCCGCGCTTTTATAATATATAAGGTAAAGATGGAAACAATAACAACAAACAATAACTGGAAAAAGAAGTTTATCATTATATGGACCGGACAATTGTTCTCTATATTAAGTAGTTCGATTGCGCAGTTCTCGATGGTGCTGTGGATCGGTATGGAGACGGGTTCGGCAGAAGTCCTTTCGTATGCTGCCATTGCCGGGTTACTGCCTCAGATACTTTTGGGACCTATGGCGGGTGTTTTTGTCGATCGCTGGAATCGGAAATGGACGATGATAGGTGCTGACAGTTTCGTTGCTCTCTGTTCGGCGGTCATTGCTCTGCTGTTCTATTTGGATATGGTAGAACTGTGGTCTATCTATTTGTTGTTGATGCTGCGGTCGATAGGCGGTGCTTTTCATGCACCGGCAATGAAATCCTCAATTCCTTTGTTGGCTCCGCCTTCCGAACTGGTACGTATTGCAGGGATTAATGAAGTGATTCAGTCGGTGTGTACAATTTGCGGACCGATGCTGGGTGCTGCCTTGTTGCTGGCGTTCAACATGAGTGTAGTGATGCTGCTGGATGTGGCTGGTGCTTTTATGGCCTGCATCTCTCTGCTGTTTGTCTTTATCCCCAATCCTGCCAAAAAAGGGACCAATAGGAATATATTGCATGAAATGTATGAGGGTGCACGGATTATTTTGCGTAATCGGGGAATGAGTTGGCTGATGGTTTCGGAGATTGCGGTTACTTTCTTTGTTATGCCGATTGTGGCTGTTATGCCTCTAATGACTTTGCAATATTTCAATGGTACTCCTTATCAAGTGAGTCTGATAGAAATGCTGTTCGGTATAGGGCTGCTTGTCGGCGGTTCGATACTGGGCGTGTGGAATCCTAAAATAAGAAAATCGATCTTGCTTATTATAGGATACTTCGGACTGGGCATGTCTCTGGCTTTATGCGGAGCGTTGCCTTCCACCTATTTTGTTACGTATGCTGTGTTGACGATGATACAAGGTTTGGTCGTACCTTTATATACAGGGCCTTTTACGGCATTGCTGCAAACTCAGTTTGCTCCTTCCTATCTGGGACGTATCTTTTCTTTATACGGAAGTATCAGCCAGTTTCCTTCTGTCATCGGTTTGCTGTTAACCGGATTCATAGCCGACAGGCTGGGAGTGGAGAATATTTTTACTATCGGAGGTATAGCGATCAGTATTACTGGTATATTGCTGTTGTGCAGTGCTTCCGTTCGGAATTTGGAGCGGAAAGATAGTAGTACCTTTTGAGGGTTGGTTGATAAAGAGAATGCTAAATTGATAATGTCGGAAACTGAAAGTCGGAGTTGCAGAAAAATTGTTTTAAAGTGAAAATCTTGATTCAGATCAAGGTTCTTGTCTTTAATATTGCTGTATTTTGTGGTTATAGATAAATTATATAATCATTCTCTCGATATGAAAATAACATATAACTCAACAAACTATTATCTAATACCTTGCAATGATGGATTTTTACTCATTGATGCAGGGTGGAACGGACTACTAAGAGTTTTTCTTGAAAAATTGCATTCAATAGGAATTGCACCTGTGCAAATTAAATATATCATTTTAACTCATCATCATCACGACCATGCTGCTATCGTACAGGAATTGAGAAAAATGACTGAGGCAAAATTAATTGTACATAAAGAACAGCTACCTTATTTGAAAGCCGGATTTACAGATTATAAAAAATTAAAGCAATATAATAAATTACTATGGATAATAGATAGAATCTCACGTCCTTTTATAAAGTATCAGTATCGACCAATTGATTTCGATGCAGCAGATGTTATAGTAGATTCAGATATTGATGATGTTTCTTTAAGAAATATCGGTGTTCAAGGAAAAATTGTTTTAACGCCCGGACACTCCCATGATTCTATATCCGTATTGCTTGATAATGGAAATGCTTATATTGGCGACTTGGCAATGAATATGAATAGCATGAAACTACTTGGGAAAGCCCCCTTTCCGATTGAGGCCGAGGACTATTTACAAGTCAATCAAAGTTTGAGAAAACTTGTAAATTTAGGTGTGACTTTATTTTATCCATCGCATGGTGAGGTTATTACACAGGAGAAGGTTGTGGAAACTATAAAGTGAACAGGTTTTATAGTTCACAAATATGCAAATCTTAAAATAAACTATCTTATAATGCAATAAGAGTAACTCGATTAAATCTCGAATTACTCTTATCATTTTTTACTTCGTGATCCAGCTGGGGCTCGAACCCAGGACCCCAACATTAAAAGTGTTGTGCTCTACCTGCTGAGCTACTGAATCAATCCTTTATGCTTTCTTTCGAATTGCGGGTGCAAAGGTAGAACATTTTTTTAGAACTCCAAAGCATTTCAAACATTTTTCTTATCTTTGTGCCATTATCAACAATATACAATCATTAATATATGGCTGACGATAAAAAAATCATCTTCTCAATGGTGGGAGTGAGCAAAGCTTTCCAACCAAATAAAAATGTACTGAAAGACATTTACCTGTCGTTCTTCTATGGAGCGAAGATTGGTATTATCGGTCTGAACGGTTCCGGTAAATCTACCTTATTGAAGATTATCGCGGGTCTGGAGAAATCCTATCAGGGAGAAGTGGTCTTCTCTCCGGGATATTCTGTGGGCTATTTGGCACAAGAACCTTATCTGGACGACACAAAGACAGTAAAAGAAGTAGTAATGGAAGGTGTGCAACCGATCGTTGACGCACTGGCAGAATACGAAGAAATCAATCAGAAATTCGGTTTGCCCGAGTATTATGAAGATCAGGACAAGATGGATATACTTTTCGCCCGTCAGGGAGAATTGCAAGATATCATCGACGCAACTGATGCATGGAATCTGGACAGTAAACTGGAACGTGCGATGGATGCGCTCCGTTGTCCGCCCGAAGATCAGCCGGTGGTGAATCTCTCCGGAGGTGAACGCCGTCGTGTCGCTCTTTGCCGTTTGTTGTTGCAGAAACCGGACATCCTGTTGCTCGATGAGCCTACCAACCACTTGGATGCTGAATCTATCGACTGGCTGGAACAACATTTGCAGCAATACGAAGGTACAGTTATCGCCGTAACTCACGACCGTTACTTCCTTGATCACGTTGCCGGATGGATTCTCGAACTCGACCGTGGCGAAGGTATCCCTTGGAAGGGAAACTACTCATCCTGGCTGGAACAGAAGACCAAACGGATGGAAATGGAAGAAAAGACCGCCAGCAAGCGTCGTAAAACACTGGAACGTGAGTTGGAATGGGTGCGCATGGCTCCGAAAGCTCGTCAGGCGAAAGGAAAAGCCCGTCTTAATTCATACGACAAGTTGCTGAATGAAGACTTGAAGGAGAAAGAAGAGAAGCTGGAAATCTTTATCCCGAATGGTCCCCGTCTGGGTAATAAGGTAATCGAGGCAAAACACGTAGCGAAGGCATACGGCGACAAACTGCTGTTCGATGATCTGAACTTTATGCTTCCTCCTAACGGTATTGTCGGTGTCATCGGTCCTAACGGTGCAGGAAAAACAACTCTTTTCCGTCTGATTATGGGATTGGAAACGGTAGATAAAGGTGAGTTTGAAGTAGGAGAGACCGTAAAGGTATCCTATGTAGACCAGCAGCATAAAGACATTGACCCGAACAAGAGCGTCTATCAGGTAATCTCCGGTGGTAATGATTTGATCCGTATGGGTGGACGTGATATCAATGCACGTGCGTACCTGTCCCGTTTCAACTTTGCCGGTGCCGATCAGGAAAAACTTTGTGGTGTTCTTTCCGGTGGTGAAAGAAACCGTCTGCATCTGGCGATCGCTCTGAAAGAAGAAGGTAACGTTCTGCTGCTCGATGAGCCGACCAATGACATTGACGTGAACACCCTTCGTGCTTTGGAGGAAGGTTTGGAAGACTTTGCAGGGTGTGCGGTAGTCATCTCTCACGACCGTTGGTTCCTTGATCGTATCTGTACGCATATCCTCGCTTTTGAAGGAGACTCTAATGTATTCTACTTTGAAGGTTCCTATTCAGAATATGAGGAAAACAAATTGAAGCGTCTAGGCAATGAAGAGCCGAAGCGTGTTCGTTATAGAAACCTAATGACTGACTAGTATTTGCTGACAGATTACAAGTTAAATCTCACTTAATATACGAAAGTGAAAGGCTCTGCAAACATTGCAGGGCCTTTATTGTTTTCGAAAGCAATAAAATGTTTATCTCTCTTAAAAGAATGTAGCATAATTGTCATCTAAGTCTAAATAATATTAATTATCTTTGTGCACAGTTTCAATGAAACAAACAATTAGTATTAACTAATAAATTACATTATGTTGAAGAGAATGCGGTCTTTTTTAGTGGTCGTAATGTTACTGATTACTGCTACGATGAGTGCGCAAGTTACCACAGCAAGTATGAGTGGTAAAGTAACAGCACAAGATGAACCTATTATTGGAGCAACGATCGTTGCTATTCACGAGCCCTCCGGTACCCGCTATGGTACAGTGACCAATGTCAGTGGGCAATTCAATCTGCAAGGTATGCGTACAGGCGGTCCTTACAAAGTCGAAATCACCTATGTCGGCTATCAGTCAGCCATTTACAAGGGCATCCAGTTGTCATTAGGAGAAAACTACGTATTGAATGTTTCTTTGAAAGAAAGTTCAGAGTTGTTGGATGAAGTAGTAGTAACAGCACCAAAAACTATCGAAAAAATAGGTACTGTTACTAATGTAAGTGAACGTCAGATGAACACTTTACCTACTATTAACAGAAGTATAACAGATTTCACAAAGCTCTCTCCTTATGCAGGTGGAAGCAGTTCTTTTGCGGGGCGTGATGGACGTTATAACAATATAACGATTGATGGTGCTTCGTTTAATAATAGTTTCGGATTAAGTTCTAATAATTTACCTGGAGGAGATTCTCAACCCATATCTTTAGATGCAATCGATGAGATTACTGTAAATGTCTCTCCTTACGATGTTAAATATTCCAACTTCACAGGTGCTTCTATTAATGCTGTAACAAAAAGTGGAACAAACTCATTTTCGGGTACTGCATATACCTATCATAAACCAAGAGGATTTGCAGGGAGCTCTATTGACGGTGAGGATATTCTTAAAGCAAAAGAATACAACTCTCATTCATATGGTGTAACTTTTGGAGGTCCAATCATTAAGAATAAGCTTTTCTTCTTCTTGAATGCTGAAATTGAAAATAAGGAAACTCCGGGGGTAACTTGGCTTCCTAATCAAGATCAAAATGGAACAGGGGATAGCGGAAAACGTATCTCACGTACTTGGGTGGGTGATATGCGTACTATCAGTGACTTTGTTAAAACTAAATATGATTATGACCCCGGACAGTATGAGAACTTCAATAATTTCCAAAGTGATAATTGGAAGTTAATGGCTCGTATTGATTGGAATATACATCAGAACCATAAGTTGACAGTGCGTTTTAATTCTGTTTCCTCAGAAGATGACAGAGAAGTAAGCGCTAAGTCCACTATTATAACTAGTACTAATTCTAATCGTTATGGTTTGGATGCCTTTTCTTTTGGTAATTCAAACTATAAGATGAAAAACGTAGTAACATCGATAACAGGCGAGTTAAATAGTCGTTTCTCGAATAATGTTCAGAATAAACTGTTAGCCACATATACTCATATTAGTGATACACGCGAGCAGAAAGGCTCTGATTTTCCTTTTGTCGATATATATAAGGACGGAAAGCAATATATAACTTTAGGTACAGAAGTGTTTACTCCTAATAATCAGGTTATCAATAATGTATTTAGTCTTGTTGATAATGTGAGTATATCATTAGGAAAACATGAATTGCTTGCTGGCGTTTCTTTTGAGCGCCAATATTTTAAAAATTCTTATTTGAGAGGCCCTTACGGATATTATCGTTATGATTCAATGGATGATTTTATGCAGGGAAAAGTACCTACCATTTATGGTATTACATATGGGTATAATGGTAATGATGCTCCAGGTTCTGAGTTGACATTCGGAATGGCTGGTGTGTATGCCCAAGACGTATGGTCTCTTACTCCTAATTTTCGTTTGACTTATGGCTTACGTCTGGATATGCCAATATATATGAATTCATTGGATTCTAACAAGTCAATAGAGGAATTAGCTTTTGTAAATAATACTCATGTCGATATTTCTAAGTGGCCGAAGACGCAAGTCTTGTTTTCGCCAAGAGTCGGTTTTAATTGGGATGTAAAAGGTGATCGCTCCGTAATTGTATCAGGAGGTACAGGAATCTTTACTGGATTGTTACCTTTTGTATGGTTCACTAATCAACCAAGTAATTCGGGCTTATACCAAAATATGGTAGAGTATAATACACAAAAAAATCCGGGCTCTTTACCTGCTGACTTTGGTTTTAATCCTAATTATAGAGAAACTCTGCAGAAATATCCCAGTTTATTTCCTTCTACACCTTCAGAGCAAGCACCTGATGTTATAGCATATGTAGATCCTAAGTTTAAGATGCCGCAAGTTTGGCGTAGTAATTTGAATGTGGATATTCAACTGCCGTATGATTTTATGTTATCTGTTGGAGCAATGTATACAAGAGATATTTATAATGTTGCGCAGATCAATATGAATGAGGCTGAGCCTACGGGTGTGTATAATGAACAACCGGATCGTATTTATTGGGCTTCAAAAAAATACGAGTATAATGATTATACTAATGGTAAGAATGTAGTAGTAAAACTTTCTAATGGAGAAGATAAAGGATATCAATATTCTTTTAATGCTATTTTGACAAAGAAATACGATTTTGGTTTTACAGGGTCTATCGGCTATACTTATACAATGGCTAAAGATCTGACTGCAAATCCTGGGTCAGCACCTAATTCAGCATGGCAAAATAATGTGGCAGTAAATTCATTGAATGATCCTGGAGTATCTTATTCTTTATTTTCTACGCCCCATCGTATTATTGCTAATGCTTCTTATGAAATTAATTATGCTAAATGCTTAAAGACAACGTTCTCGTTATTTTATTCAGGATATCATACAGGACGTTATTCCTATACATATTATAATGATATGAATGGTGATGGCAATTATTCGGATTTAATATACGTGCCTAACTCTCAGGATGAAATGACCTTTGTTGATATTACAGATAAAAGTGGTGCTATTACTTATTCTGCTGTAGATCAAGCTAAAGATTTTTGGGATTTTGTGAACAATGATTCTTATCTTAAAGATCGTAAGGGAAAATATGTGGAACGTAATGGATCTTTAACACCTTGGATTAATCGCTTTGATTTTAAAATTGCTCAGGATTTTTATGCAACTTTAGGTGGGCGTAAATATGGAATACAGGTTAGCCTTGATATGCTGAATGTAGGAAATATGATTAATTCAAAATGGGGAGCATATCAATCTTGTGGTCTCAAGAGTTATGACAATGTACAGTTATTAAAAACTGCTAGCAAAGTTGGTGAACCCTTGACTTACCAGATAAATGCTAATTCACGTGAAGCTTTTAAAGAAAGATCATCATGGCAATATACCAATACCATTGGTAGTGCATGGTCTATGCAATTAGGAGTAAAAGTTACTTTCTAATACAAGTTTTAAAGTTAAAAAGAAGGATTTTATTTTAATGGGAAGCCAGTTAATTCATAATGAGTTAACTGGCTTTTTTGTAGCCTTTCTATATAGTGATATACAGCGTAAGGTTTATAACCTCATTCTCATCACCACCGGATTATGATCACTATACTCCAAATCCGGAGAGAAGTAATCTACCCCTTGAAACTCAGACGAATGGAGGATATAGTCGATTCTCAGCAGATGCTTGAAATATCGGAAAGTGTACATATACCCATGTCCGCAGGTCTGAAAACCATCATTCAGTTTTTCTCCTTTTACCGTTTGATATACATATGAAGAAGGGAGAGAGTTGAAGTCACCACATACCAGGGTGGGATAGGGAGAAGCGGAAATCAATTGATTGATATGTTCAGCTTGTGCGGCACGTTTCTTGAAGTTCTCGTGCAGACCATCGGCAAGGGTGAGAGCGGCACGTTCCGCACGGTCGGTATCATCCGCACGAAGTTCTTTTTCCAGTTTGCGCTTGTTGCGGCTGACTTCCGTAGTCTGCAGATGATTGTTGAACAGACGGATTGTTTGGTCGTTAATGTCGATATCACACCACAGGCTGCAGTTGTTGGAATTTGGGTAGGTGACGAGCTGCTTCTCCTTGATGGGATAACGGCTGAACACAGCCAGTTGCAAAAGACTCTCCCCGGCAGGAGAAGAAGGTACATAGTAATACGGCCATTCGGAAAGAACGGTGCGAAGACTGTCAATACCAAATTCATGATTGATCCCAAACTCTTGAAAACAGAAGATATCTACACCGAGCTCCTTCATGCAAGCAGCGATTTGCTTGCATGAGAAACCTGTGTGCTCGTGATTAAAGCTGTTAACGTTATAGGTGGCAATAGTCAGTGCTGATTCGGTGTCCCTTTCGTTTTTCTTCAGAAACGAAGATTCAGTATTCGGTTGGGAAGCCGAATCAAAAAGCGGGAACTGGAGGACACGGGTCAGATACCCCCAATTTCCCAGTATGGCGATTAAAGGAATGAAAACCCAGCATCGCCAGCGAACCATCCAATAGATGGCAGAGACGACATTAGCTAGCAAAAGTATCGGCAGAACCAATCCGATAAAGGGCATCAGCTTAAAGCCGTCCGGCGAAGCATCTCCGGCGAAGGCTCCGGCTAATGTGAAACCTGCCAGAATACTCGTCAGCAGGATAGACAGGTAGTAAAGTAATCTATATAAGGCTTTCATTTTATGGTAACCATTTATTAATCATATCCTTGAGCTTCGCTTGCGAGATCGGTTTGGCGATGAAGTCGCTGCATCCGGCATCCGTTGCAGCGATCTGATCCTGTTGATAAGCATAAGCACTTTGTGCGATAATGGGCACAGTAGGAGAGAGCTCACGAATGATCTTCGTAGCCTCCAGACCGTCGAGATTAGGCATTTTGATATCCATCAGAATAAGGTCCGGCTTCGCTTCATCGTATGAGGTAACGGCCTCCATACCGTCCCGTGCACGTATAAGCCTGTACTTTCTTCCAAGAATAGCTTTCAGCAAATCGAAGTTACTGTCCTCATCTTCCGCTATCAGAATAGTCCGCTGGCTTGGAGAGGCATTGGCGGAAATACTATCGGAACTATTATCGTCCGTATTTCCGGAAGTCTTTTCAGAATCCTCCTTGACAGACGTTTCTACTGACGTCTCCGTAGAAGCCATGTCAATCTTTATAGAACCCGTGCCGGTCGATTGTTCCGACTCGTAAGGCAGGGTGAACGTGAAAGTCGTCCCTTGACCTACCACCGAAGAAACGGAGATTTCACCTCCCAGCCGTTCGACAATTGTTTTACAGATAGACAGTCCGAGCCCCGTCCCCTGCGCATAGTTGTTCAACTTGGCGAAACGTTCGAACACACGTCCTATCTTCTCCGGTTCGATGCCCGTACCGGTATCAGTCACGTGGAAAACGATCTGATTACCTACCAGTTTATATCCGTAACTAATGCTGCCTGCTTTCGTGAATTTGAATGCGTTACCTATCAGATTCGAGAACACCTGGAACACCCGGTTCTTGTCAGTCTCTATCACCAGTCCGTTTTCGGATGGCTCGTAGATCAGTTGTACCCCTTGCGGCGTGCGAAATACGTGAGCGTCATGTACTTCTTTACACAGACTGTTGATATTTATCGGTGCGCTGGTGAACTCGATAATGCCCGATTCGATCTTCGAAAGATCAAGAATCTCGTTGATCAGTTGCAGCAGACGTTCGTTGTTGGCTTCGACGATCTCATAAAATGTTTTACGTTCTTCCTTATTTTCACTTTCGGCTATCAGATGCGAGAAGCCGACGATGGCATTCAGAGGTGTGCGTATTTCATGACTCATGTTGGCGAGGAAAGCAGACTTCAGTTTGTCCGACATTTCGGCTTTCTCTTTGGATGTCTGAAGTTCCCGTTTGATCTTCTCCAGTTCCGTGATGTCCCATTCGATGCTGACGATGATGGGGGAGGAAAGTTCGTCTCCGTCCACCCGTATTTTCCGTTTGTCGAGGATGATCTCGTTTCCGTTTTTGTCTTTCCCTTCGGTTGTCCAGTGCAGTCCCCGTCCGGTGGTGGCAACTAGTGTATCTTCCTCCCTTTTCTTTTCTGCCACTTCGGGGGGATAGTAGTCGAAGTCATTCTTGCCGATAGATTCGCCGATGCACAGATTCCGGTTGTACGATTCCCGGTTGCGGTAGATATATCGGAAATCGTTGTTGATCTCCTTGACGACAATTCCGGCGGGGAGGTTGTCGATGGTAGTATCCATGATCAGGTTGAGCCGTTTGATTTGCGCTTCGTAGTGCAGTCGCTCGGATATGTCGTGGGAGAATGACCAGTAACTTTCTTCACCGGAGTCGTTGGTGACGTTATACATGATTCCCTCGTAAGCCAGTATATTCTTGCTGACTTTCGAAGGATGATGGGCGACGAAACTTCTGCTTCCTCCGTGCAGGATATCCTTGCAGCGTTCATGCCAGTCTTCCTGCGTGTTCATATCGCCGGCGATTTCATAGATTTTCAGTTTGCCGATCTCCTCACTTTCCGGGATGCCGTGGTTGTGGAGGAACTGGCGGTTGGCGAAGATCAGCGTACCGTCCTCTTTGGCGGCGAAGATGCTCTCCTTTGCGTTGTTGATGGCGTGCGTCAGCGTGTTGATGTCGTTTCTGCGACGCTGTATGTCGGTGATGTTCTGGATGTAACCTTCGATGTTGCAGCTGCCGTTCGGTAGTTCGTCTCGCAGATAAGCCTGAAGGCGCATATAGTAAATCTCTCCGGCGACACGGACCCGATAGCTGATACTATCTTCGTTGAGTCCTTCCTCATTTTTCCGGCACCAGTTGGTGAAGCTCAGGCGGTCTTCTTCGACGATAAATTCCTGATATTTCTCCAGAGAGATGCTTCTGGAAGATTCCTCGCACAATACTCCGGTGTAGCCCATGTAATAGAAGACATTGTCGCGGGTGTTGTACATCCACTGTCCGATCTGAGCCACTTTCTGTATCTCCCTCAGATTTCGGTTCACCTGTTCCAGCTGGCGTTTCACGTTGCTTCGCTGGGTGATGTCCCGATATTGGCAGAGCACCATGTCATCGTAAGGATACATGATACACTTGAAATAATAGGTATTATCCTCCAGTTCCAGCTTGTAGTTCTTGCTGATGCTTCGCTGTTCCCGAAGCACGGTCTGGAAGGTGCTGTAAACCTTCTCACGGGTGTGCTCGGGCATCCGTTCGAATATATTTTTTCCTAAGAGCCTCTCTTCTTGTAAAAACCATAAATTGCTATGAATATCAATATCAATGCAAATGCCATTTCTATCGACTAATAGCATGGTGTCGGCGGTCAACTTCAGTATTCTCTGCGCATTATCTGCCTCATGTAATGTTCTGTTCATGCTTGTCCGATTAGATTTATAAGATTCTGTTTCATGCAAAGATAGCAAAATATTTGATTCTCTGTTCTTATTTTTCGGCACGTTTTGCTTTTTCCCAGGCGCCGCTTCCTTTTTTTCTTTTCAGATAGCCGATTCCTTTGAGCACATTCACGTTCATGAATAAGAAATAATAGGGAATAAACAGTACTTTATTCTTTATTTGTCTGGTAGAGAGGTAATATCCCCAGTATCCCATTCCGTAGAAAAGAATCTGTAACCCCAGCAGGGTGCCATAAAACAGGGGAGATTCGCCCAATAGCAAAACGACTATATTCAGTGGCAACAGCGCAAACAGCAGGAATGGAGTGACAGACCAGCGCAATACCCGGTGCGACGTGTACTGAAAACTCAGGATTCCGTAATGGAAAGGATTCAGCAACGGGCGCAGACGCCAGATCGACTGTAACCCTCCGGCAGCGATGCGCACTTTTCGTTTTTCCTCTTCACCCATATCTGCCGATCCGCTTTCGATGGCGTAGGCATTGGTGCAGTAGGCGATGGTGTATCCTTTCATGGCGATGCGGAGAGAGAGGATGAAGTCGTCGAGCAACGTATCCGGTTCCATCGGTTCGAAGAGTTCGCGGCGGACGGCAAACAGTTCTCCGGCAGCGCCTACAGCCGAGTAGAGGCGGGAGTCGAGCGCTTTCAGTGTCGATTCGTATTTCCAGTAGATGCCTTCGCCTCCGGCGGCTGCTCCGTCTTTCGTCTGTACGGCTATGCGTTTTTCTCCTGCCACGCAGCCTACTTTCGGGTTTTGAAAAGCCAGTACGATTTCATGGATTGCCTCGCTGTTGACCATCGTGTTGGCGTCCGTAAAGACGACAAGCGGGGTCCGGACGAGTGTCATTCCTCGTGTCATGGCGGCTGTCTTTCCCTGCCGTTTCGGCTGGAAGTAGACGGTTGCTTTTCCGTTCCAGCGAGTTTGGAGACGGTCGTTTGTGCCGTCATCGCTTCCGTCCGTCACCCAGACGATGCGGAGTTTGTCCGCAGGGTAGTCCAGGGCGAGGCTGTTCTCCATCTTTTCGTCCACCACGTCTTCTTCGTTGAAGGCGGTGATGAAGAGGGTTACTTCCGGCAGGTCACTGTCCGGTGGCAGCACCCGTTTCACGGGTTTCACGAAAAGCTCTTTCAGCTTGACGAGGGCGTAGAGGACGATACCGTAGCCCAGATAGGTGTAGAACACCATGAACAGGGCGAACCAGAAGATGATTTCGAGGATGAGGGTGAGAGTTTCGTTCATAGCTGTATTTTCGTTTAATAGATATTTGTTGATTTATTGAAGTCGTTTTTTTAGTGCCTCTTTTTTAGCCGATTCTTTCAGTATGTTTACAAAGTAGAGGGCGTCTGCTTTGTTGGAAGCATCGGAAGGATTGGCCTCGTATCGTTTTACGAAGTTCTCGGCGTGTTCAAACAGGTATTTCCGACAGTCGATATTGAGCATGATACCGTCTTTGTAGTCAGCATAAGATAGTCCGGTCAATGCATCATTTCCTTCGATAGAAACAATGTCATACATGCTAATTCCCGGCAAATTGATAGTGGTAGAAGGATAGTAGAAGAACTTTTCTCCCGGTAAATTTACTGTTAATTTGAAAGAACTTGCGTCTATTTGTGCTATACTAATATGGCTGTTTAAACGATAATAGTTATATTCATAATATTCTTCCTGGCTTGGAAACCATAACGAATCATCCCCATCTTTACCATAATTACTATTTAACCATAATAAAAAGTCGATCCAATTGTTGTCCGTACCATGAACACCTATGCAGATTGCTTTACGTTCTTCTTTGGGTAATTTTAGCAGGTCAGTAATCTGTTGTTTAAAATATGCTGGTGAATCGTTAAACTCCCGTTCTATCAGAGATTTTTGTAAAGTTTCAGACACTTGATACGGATATAGGGTAATTGCTCCTGCTTGTGCGGTCATCGTTTGAATTTCCGGACATTGAAGAGCAGCAGTTACGTATGTTTTATTTCCATTGGGTTCAGCAAGAAATTTACATCCCCTTCCTGTGAGTTTCTCTACAATAATGTTTTGGGCAATATCAAAATGTTCCAATATTTGTATTGGATCATTAGCATCTTTTGTCATTACATCATGGAGGGCAATGCCTGTTCCATAGTTCAACATCTCTCGTATGTTATCCCATATAAGTCCGGATTTCATATAAAAACGATAATAGTTTGCAGTAAACCCCGGCAGTACGTTTGTTTCAGCATCCATCCATTTTTCTTCAGGGGCAAGAGTGGTAGTAATAGCAAACCGAACTTCATTTCCTGCTCCGTCTGTACATCCCAAAGATTGGTTGGCGGAAATAATAGTAGGGGGAAGATCCCCTTTTTGCAAATGTTTGATGTCAAAATATAATTGATGTTTCATATTCTGATCAGTGGGAGTTGGAGTAGGATAAGGTATTGAACTTGAGATCGGTTTACCGTTTATTGCAGCCCACGTACGGCAAAAAGCAGCCTGCATGCAGTCGTCTTGTGTTAGCATCAACATCCATGTCTTATTGTATTTTAAATGAGGGATTTCGACATTAATATCTTTGGTCTGTATTTCTTTTTTTGTGTGGATAATGATTTCTGCTGTAACGTTTGCTGTTTCTTTGTCGAAAGGATACATATAGACGGGAGTAGAATCTGTATCTTTTTCGTTATTGTCTTGTCCTGTATTTCTATTCTCATCGTATAGATTCATTTTTCTTATACAGGAAGTATAGGTGAAAAGACAAGCTGTTACTAAGATGATATTTACTATATATTTTGCCATATCCATAATGATTTTGATGAGACCTTATTTGATGAGATTAGAGTCTTTATCTTTGTATGCCGTCTTTTTGATAAAGAGTCCGGTGATTTCTTTCAGTGCTTTGATTACCCGTATCCATATATTATCAATCAGTGATCCTTCAGAATTTAGGGTTCCATTACTTGTAAGCACTCGTGCTTTGCGACTTGTAATAAATACGATTTTTCCATACGGTTTCATAGCTAATGCTAACGAACCGTCTTCTCCGCGGATAATATCTGTACGAAATCCAAACCGACGTCCTATTTCCGTATTAAAACTGAAAGCCATACCTCGCACACAGAGTTCAGGACGCTGGATGGCTTGTAAGCGGAGGTATATATCGCGCAGGCCTTCGTAGCACCATAGTCCGAATCGGGAATGTCTTTCGTCAACCATAAAACTCCATAAACTGAATGTACATGCAACCTTCGGATTCATTAGATATTTTACATGCGTTTCAATGTAATGCGGTGGATATAAAGTATCTGCATCAATACAAATATGATATTTTCCTTTTGCATGGTCCAATCCGCATTGGCGGGCGTATCCCGGACCTTTCTTCGTTTCGTTATAATAGGTAACTCCCAATGATTTTAATACTTCTTCCGTTTTATCCGTTGAATTGTTGTTAACGGCTATTATTTCAATGGGGAAATGGCAATGATTCTCGGAGAGTGACCAGATACAACTTATCAGATGACGTTCCTCATTGTGTGCAATGAGTACAACCGATACCAGTGGAGAATCGTTTTGACGTTCTTTGAGTTGTCTTTTGACTTTGCGGATACTATCGTCAGAAATCTCATCAAAAGATTTCCCGTATACTTCCAGATAAGTTTTATACCACTTTACCATATGTTGTTCTGTTATTTAGAAGAATAAGTTAATGATTCGAATAAGTTTTTCCATTGTGGCATCACATTTTCCGGCAGAAAGCGTTTTACGTTTTCCCTGGCTTTGTGTCCCATCTTGATGCGTACATTTTCATTCTCAATCAGATAGCAGATTTTGTCTGCAAGTTCCTTGATATTTTCTTTCTCCACTAGTAGACCGTCTTCATGGTCTTTTATAATATCCGAAGGACCATGCGGACAGTCAAATGAGACACAGGGTATACCACATGACATTGCTTCTGCCAAAACGAGTCCAAAACCTTCGTATCGGCTTGATAAGACAAATATCGAACTCATACAGTATTTTTCGGCTATATTCGATACAGTGTGATGAAGCAGACAATTATTATTTAGTTGTAGTTCATCTATTAGTTTGGTGAACTTCTCTTTCAGGTCGCCTTCTCCATAAATATGTAGTTTCCAGTCCGGATGTCTTTGGGCGACAATGCTCCAGGCGGGGATTAGCATATCAAATCCTTTTTGGGGCGCATATCGCCCTACAGCAATAGCATTATGTGACAGAATATCTGTTTGTTTTCCTTCTACAGGAGTAGAAATAGGATTAGGGATGATGCTGATATTAGTCAGTTCCGGCCAGTCTTTAGCTCCTTCACTTGTAAGTATAATCACTCTGGACAGTTTAGACAGGTTTTTGACAAATCTGTTTGCCCATCTTTTCTTTATCATGTTGACAATCGGGCTTTTACGTTTCAGTGCTTCTGCGCCATAGGCGTAGCGGCTGACGTGAAACTCTCCGATTTTCAGGCTACCGTCTTTCAATTTAGTGATAAAGTTCAGTTCCCGGCGCATGGTTGAGATAGTAATGTCCGGTTTCAGTTCGTTCAATAGATTCGATAGTCGTTGTTTAAACCGATAGTAGCGGAACGGATACTTCAGCACTTTACTTACTATGGATTGAGAGTAGGGCAGGTCGAAAGATACTCCTAAGTCGATATGCTTTACTTCGGGGGATAATGGAAAGTGTGGTGCTTTACCCATTTGTTCGGATGTAATGATGGTGATGTCGTATCCTTCAAAATGTTCTGCAAAATAATTGGCTTTGAATGTAACTATCCGTTCTATTCCGCCAGGTGCCTGTAGTGAGGGCAGGTAATAGGCTATCTTCATGATTTAATAGATTTTAGCAATGATTTGTTTCCGATAAAATTCTCCGGCGTCGGACACTTGTTTTCCGTTGGCGGCTTCGTTTACATATTTTCGTTCCAGCTTTACTTTCCGTTTGGCTCCCATTCGCCACCATTCATATTCTACGTCCACGTGCCCTGCGTCAATTGCCTGATAACCGGACTTGAATAAATCGTAAGCCAGTACAGTAGCCGTAGGTCCTAAAGCAATCAGGAAGAGAGCGGTTTTCTCGAGTTTTTGCGCTTCATTCAGTATTTCTTCGTAGCGGTCAAATGCGTCACGGGGCGGACAAAGAATACGTCTGATGCTTTTTACATTGTCAAAGAGGTCGTTGCCTACCCCCAAACGGCTTTTTTCGCCTTCAATGAATACGACATCCCTGTCTTTCCAGATAGCTTTCATCTGGTGAAACCACCGTGGGCAGTCTTCTTTGGAAGCGAAGTCCATGTAGGGACGGGTGATGAATGTATTGTAGTATAGCCTGTCGGGCAACAGCAAGCGGTCCCACCAACTGCCATACAGAAAGAAGTGAGTTCTCCAGAATCGGCGTGCTTTGCGGTTATAGCGATAAATGTTTTCGAAAGTATCGGAGATACAAACCAAATGTCCTTCTTCATGGCTTGTCAATACTTCCTTGAGACGCTGAGCCAAGAGTACATTTCCTTTTTGGAATCCTATTTCCTTGTCCGGGTTGGTAAGCAGCATCTCACCATCGCCGAAACGGCTCACGGAACATTGGTCTTCTACGATTATCCGAATGGTCTCATCAATGGAAGCTACCTGCGGAGTTATTTTCTGATGGCATCTGAGAGCCATGTACCAGAAATTGTACCATTCTACAGTAATGCCATAACGCAATTTATAGCGGATAGCATTGATCAGTGGCTGTATATTCATAGTGATATAGTTTTATTCAAAGGTTTCATTAATAACAATTTGCATCTGGGCTTTCCATGAAAGTGATTGCTCTATAGACATCCGTATTTGGAGCGGCGTTGTTTTCAATGATTGATAAAAGCGAATTACTTTTTCGATGTCAAGGGGCGAATCGTCCGGTGCTGCCTTAAGTATGTATGGTTGATGCTCAAAGTCATCATCCGTTTCTGAATAAACAAAAGGAATGCCTCTTGCTGCATATTCACGGTTTTTTAAGGTCTTAATTTTGTCAATACCGCTACGATGGCGAGCCAGACTGCCTATTCCCATGTCCGACTGCTCGAACACGGCATCCAGTTCTTTGCCGTATAAGGCACTATGAAAGATGATATATTTCTCTAACTGATGTTTGGCTACATCTTTTTTATAGCTGTCTACCAGTTCGGGAACCCCGAAGCCTACGATATTGAGATATACTTTATAATCATGAGTGCCGGTATGTGTACGATAGTAATTTGCCATGCCGGCTATAGCTCTGTCGAAACCATGCCATGGGTGCATTGTCGCTACGGCAATCAGTTGTAGAGAATGTGCGGTATCATTCTTTGGACCTCTTAAAGGGATTGCGCTGAAATCAATTCCATTTGAGATGCGGATGGTGGGGCGATTCCAAATAATGTCATAGTCCGAAAAAGTGACGATCTTGTCAACATAGCGTGCCAGATGCTGTCGGAAACATTTGTCTATAAATAGGATTCGTTGGTATACGAATGGGAGGCCCTTATATTCTTGGTCGTATGGATATGTCGGGATTTCCATCACTATACGTGCTCCGGTCTTTTTTAGCAGTTTCATCAGCCGTATGCTGAAAGGGCTGGCATTATGGACATAGCGTACATAAATAAAGTCTATGTCTTCTTTCTGTACATAATGTACGATACTGTCAAATTCGATTCTTTTTAGGATTTTTCCTTTGATCCCGAAACCATAGTCGGCGATTATCGATTCATCTACCATACGGCGTTTATGGTTGTCCGTATCGTCTAGCCAACATGTATGCATTTCTAGTCCGCACTCTTGGAGGGCTTTTACTTGATAACGTATCTTTTTACTGATTCCGTTGAATGCTTCGAAACCATGGAATATGAGGAATAATCCTTTCATTGTTTGTTCTTTTGTACTAACTTTCTATTTCTTGCAAGAGTCTTCACTTTGCCTGTGATATCATAGGTGTGTGTTACTTGCATATATGTCCCAAAGATAATAAAACTTACGAAACTTTTTGCAATAAGTGTTACGAAAATATTCATATTTTCCATCATATAATATATAGGCGTGAGGAATGCTGTTATTAGTAGGCTGACAAGGAGTGGAGAAAGAAGTTGTCTGATAAATATCCATGCGTTTCTTTGGAATGTAACTCGATACATCATCCAATAGCATTGTACGAAATTGATAGTAAAAGTTATCACGATACATATTGCTACAGCTGTCAGTGTGCCGAAATAGAATATCCCTGCCAGCATTCCGCTCACATTGAGTATGGACGAAAAGAGTCCGCAGACAAAGAGGCTCCTTGTATCACCTGCTGCCTGAAAAATAGAGCCTGAAGAAGAGAGTATGATCTGAATACCGACCGAAAGTGACAGTATCCGGAATACAGGAACAGAAGGCAGCCATTGATCACCAAAAATAATCAGTGTCACTTCTTCTGCCGTAAAGAAAAGCAGTACGCTGAGCGGCAGACCGATGAATGACAGAAAACGGACAATGCGTTCATAGGATGTTGCCAGCTTTTCCTTGTCATTCTGGAAATCGCTGAAGATGGGGTGCATGACCGGTGTGATGACTTGCGTAATATTTTGCAGAGGGAGCATCATCAAGCGGTAGGACTTTTCATAGTATCCTAAATCAGACATACTCATATATTTACCAATCAGCAGTTTATCCAGATTGCGGCTGAAGTAGTTAATCACGTTAAACAAGAATTGATAGGCCGAATAGGAGAATATCTTTCGGAGTACTTTCAGTCCTAGCGTGAAACGCAGCCGTTGCGGATAGCGTTGATAGGAAATAACGAATATCAGTATGCTGGAAAGTATAGGATTGATGATCAGCGCATATAAGCCGGCTCCGCAAAGCGCGGCAGTTATTGCTCCGGCACCTCCGGCTATCTGGATGATAAAGCTTCGGACAGCAATAAACTTGAACTCTTTGTTGCGGTAGAACAAGGCTCCCGGCACGATGTTGGCAGAGGCGAAGAACAGGTTGACGGACAGGAGCTGGCACAACGTCCGTAAGATCCCACTTTCGTAGTAATCGGCGATCAGCCAGGAAGCGGCAAAAAAGAGTATACTGATTCCGATGCCTGTCCATACGGTGAATGAGAAGATGTCCGATAGTTCTTCTTTAGTCAATGATTTATGTTGTACGATAGCAGGCGATATTCCCATATCCGTAAAGAGATTGAAAAATGCAATAATGACCGTAGCGATTGCCACTACTCCGAAGTCATCCGGAGAGAGCAACCGCGCAAGAATCCCTGCCACGACGAGTGATATAATGATTCCGCTGTATTTGGCTAGTGCCGTGTAGAAAACTCCGGAAAATAACTGATGTTTAATATTGTTTGCCATTGCCTGAATGATTCTTTTCTGATCTACTTGTGAATGATGGATTTGAATAACAAGACTCCGATGCTTCTTATAGATATAAGTTTTTTGTATCTAAACAGACACCGCCACGCCAGCCGAAGCCGATATGGGTAAGGAAGCACATGGGCTTGCCAAATGACAGCATTCAGCATTTGCGACAGATATAAATCAATAGTATCTTTGATTTTGTTTTCAGAGGTTTGTTGCTTGAATTTGACTATCTCTTGAGTAACAGTGAGATATCCTTTTAAATTTTTGAGTGAAAAATCGCATGTCATAATTGAATTTTTACGTATGCGCCGGTGAAAGAACGATCGTTGGATACAGCTTGTTCTTCGGGCTTGCAGATAAAGTAAGGTCGTGAATAGCTGATCTTCGTGTACAATATCCGGATAAAAGAGGAGCTGTCGTTCTTCCAAAAAAGCTGTGCGGATAACGTTCAGGCAGGCGGATGGGGTGTACGTTTTGTGCTGCAATTGTATGTTGATTGCTTCGGGACCTGTATAAACCTTGTTTTCTAACTTATCGGTACGTTGATAATTTAGTACGGGAGCATTGCGAATATCCTCTTCAAAAAAGCTCTGAGCATCAAAGAAAACGAAATCCAGTTCTTTTTCTTCGCATTTGCTGTAGCACAGTTCCATTGCATCCTTTTCCAACAGATCATCACTATCCATGAAATAGATGTATCTTCCGTGGGCATGCGTGATGCCGGCATTGCGTGCCATTGACAATCCCTGATTGCTTTGCGAATACACCTGTATCCGACTGTCTGCCGCAGCCAGTTCTTCTACAACTTGCAGACTGTTATCTGTGGAGCCGTCATTGATGATGATGATTTCCAATTCCCGCAGTGTCTGATTCATAATGCTTTCTACTGCCTCCCGAACATATTTTTCGGTGTTATAGACAGGTATGACGACACTGACTTTTATTTCTTCATTTTCCATAAATACTGTGTATGGCTACTCTATTGTTGTTTGTTTTTGAGATCGTTTAAAGAGAGAGATTGGCTAGGTTTCTGTAAAGCTCCGCATATTCTTTTCCTATTTTTCCGCTGTTCATGTTTTCAATGGCATACGCATAGTTGTCTTCTCCCTTCCTTCGGGCGGACAGTTGGCGGGCTGTCTCCAGTGCTCGTATGATATCAAATTGGTTGTCGGGGTGGAAGACGGGGTTGCCCGTATCTTGGAGGATTTCTCCTATATTCCCGATATTGGGACCTATGACCACTTTGTGAAAAAGGAAGGCGAGAGGTATACTGGCAGAGTTCAGAATATCTTTTCGTTGGATGAATATTACATCCGAAGCGGCCATGTAGTAAGGCAGGTCGCAGTTGTCTATAGGTTCGTCGCTGGCTCCGGCGTGCATTCTGCGCAGGCGGTTGAGCAAGGGTATAAGCAGGTAATATCCTGCCCGGGATGTCCAGCGCTTGAAGAAGTTGCTGCCATACCTGTTGAATCTCGAAAACGGGTACAGCCGTGGAGCAAGCAGGAACTTCTTTGCTTCATCCCATTTTCGGAACGCTCCGGTCACCATCCGCCTCTCTTCACGATTCCGGAACTTTCCGAACGACGTGACGATAAACGCCTCCTGCGGCAGATTAAGATACTGGCGCGCACGTTCCACGCTGATGTCCTCCTTGTATGTGTACTGATAAATAGGATGAGGAATGATGACATTCCGGCTGTCCGCGTGTTTGGCTGCAAATTCGTCGAGACTGTAACGTCCCATGTGCACCACCACATCGCTTTGTTCTTCGATAATGTCATAAGCACGGCCGATCACCTCGTTCGCATCATGCGGACGGACATTGTGGCGCGTATACACGAACCGGGCCCCACGGGACCGGAAAAAAGCGATACACTCCTTCAGGCGGCAAATCCTGTCCGGATCGTCACAATTCCCTTCCATCACCTCTTCGGGCCATTGGAAGTGGATGATGTCGTAAGGTGTATCCGAGTTCCAGAACTCATTCGTGGAACATCGTACGTCAATCCCCGTCGTCCTGATAGCATCGCATAAAATGGGGACAAAAAGATTGTCCGTATCTCCATTCTCTCTGAAAACGATTAATGCTTTTATCGGTGGATTGCCTATTTCATTGTCGTTCATGCTTGATTCTTTGTTTTTGGTGGGCTTTTGCCACATACAAAGGTAATAAAAGATATGATACTTTTCATCTTTTTTGCTTTTTTTCGGTGTTGTGCCTTTATTCCTTGTGCGTCCGTTTTATCTCTCTGTTACTCTATTAGTTGTCAAGCGTGTTCATATCTATGAGAAACAGGCTCCTGTCGAAGGGGATATGCCGCTTATGGAGGTACTTCTGATAGTGGTAGCATATCGTTATGAAACTTTGTACGCTGCATTTGGTCACTTCGTTTTCGTACCGGCTCAGGGTGGAAATACTGAGATTGGTCACATCTGCCGCCTCTTCAAGGTTCAGATTACATAGGTGGCGCAAATGGATGATTCGTTCTATTTGTGCATGACAGTTCGCTTCAATACGCAGCCGGTCGTAAATTTCTTCCTTGGTCGCTCTTTCGTATCCTTTCATAATTTTTTCTTTTTACTAATTATGCCGCAAAGTTCATAGAAAAATGTCAAACATCGTTTGCAGTTCTGCAAGTAGTTTTTCAAAAAAGTATTCGGACCTTTGCAGAACGAATTCGGGACATCCTGAATCACAGTCAATTAATTGTAAGATATGAAGAAAGATCAGTATTTTAATTTAGAGGTAAATTTTTTGAGTAATGACAATATTGTCAGAATGATGATGGAACTTGACGCTGCGCAATCGCTCGGAATCTATATGATGCTTCTTACGCATTTGCGTAAAGCGGACAATTATGAAGCATCTTGTTGTCCGCTTTGTATGGGGGCTTTCGCGCGGATGTATGACTTGGATGCCGATGTGTTGCAAAGGGTTCTCCGTGAGTTCGACCTTTTTGTGCTTGATGAAGAACGGCAAATGTTCCGTTCGCCTTATCTGGACAGGGTGATGGCAAAGCTCGAAGAAAGGCGGATGATTAATGTGGCAAACGGCAAAAAAGGAGGTCGTCCGAAACGCATGGGAAGCACACCGGAAACACCGATGGATAAAGGCGAAAAACCGAATCAAAACCAGAAGAGTAGAGAAGAGGAGAGAAGAGTTACTACTGTTGTCAAAGACAACAACAGTAGTAACGAAGAAAAGACAGAGAAAGAGCACTCTGCCGCCGCTGCTTCTGACGGACTTCAGATTGTTCCTCCACCGGAGGATAGGGGACAGTTGCCCCTACAGCCGGTTCTTCCGTGGGAGATGCTGGTGGATCAGATGGCCGAATCGGAAAGTTACATGGAGTCGATGGCTATGCACTCCTGTATGGGCAAACTTTTCGTGGAACGGCAGGAGGAGGTGATCGCTGCTTTTAAAGAGCATATCCGACGCTTTGGCAGGGAAGATGGCTTGCTGTTTTTGAGGGATGTGAAACTGTATTTCGGCAATTACCTCTCTCCGGGCGGACGTCCGGCTCAGGAGCTGAAGAAAAGGCTGCTCGGCAGTTGCCGGCAAGCAGCTGAGGAAGAACTGTATCGCTTTGAACAACTCATTGGCGGGCAACGGACGTATCTTGGGCATCCGATTCCGAAGGATGCGCCTCCAAGACCGGACAGGTCTGCCGTGTGGGATGAAGTGCATTGGAAGTGGGGAAATTAGCTCCGGATTTCTCCGACATCCGGCTACGTGAGCGTTGCCTTTCAGCTCGGTGCTCGTTCATGCTTGGCTCGGTGCTCGTTCATGCTCAGCTCGCTGCTTATCGGTGTTCAGCTCGCTGCCCATCGGTGTTTAGCTCGGTACCCATTGATGCTTAGCTTTCCGCCTGCATTGGGAACTGATAGAAAAATTATTAACTGAAGTTTCGCAAGTTCTTTATAATATTGACAAACAATAGTATCTCAATTGGGGTTGACTAAAAAGTCGGTTCTACCTTAATTCTCCTCCTTCCTGAAGCTACCCTTTATACACAAGTATATATTATTTTTTTTATCTTTGCTTGATGTTATTAGAGACAGATCAAATTCGTGATCCTCGGCTTTTGCGGCGTTTAAACTTAATTTGCTCTCAGATGG
>NZ_JAMOKH010000014.1:0-145805 GCF_023656585.1 Bacteroides sp. B1-V-101
CAATAACATATATGACGATCAGGTTTATATTTCTCATTATTATAATAATCAACACATTATATAAAGAATTAGTTCTGCAAAGACTTTGCAGATTTCGTATATTGGTATGCAAACACAAGAAGTCGTAATCAAACCTACTTTGAAAGTTTTGTTAAAGTCTGATTCTCAGAATCTTGAAGAGGTAGTGGTAACAGCTATGGGTATTAAGCGATCTGAAAAATCTTTAGGTTATGCAGTATCCAGTGTAAAAGGAGATGAGATAACTAAAGCGCGTGAAAGTAATGTGCTTAATTCATTGTCCGGTAAGATTGCAGGTTTGCAAATTGCACAGTCGTCTGGAACGGTAGGTGGTAGTTCAAGTATACAGATTCGTGGTGCTTCTTCTATTGGCACAGTTTCTTCCCCTTTATTTATTATTGACGGACTTCCTATCGACAATGGTTCTTACAATCCTGACAGAACCAATGGTATAGTCGATGTAGGTAACCGTGCAGGAGATATCAACTCTGACGATATTGAATCTATCAACGTATTGAAGGGGGCAGCTGCAACTGCATTGTATGGAGCACGTGCAAAAGACGGTGCAATTGTTATTACTACTAAGAAAGGGAAGAAGAATTCACCGGTATTTGTTACGGTAAACTCTTCAACACGATTTGAGAATGTACTTAAATTGCCTGATTTCCAGAATGAGTATGCACAAGGTAGCTACGGAGTATATAATGTAAAAATGCTGAATGGATGGGGACCGAAGATTTCATCGGTACAAGATCAGCAATTTACAGATTATAAAGGAGATAAAGTGACCTTGAAAGCAAATCCTGATAATGTGAAGGATTTCTATGAAACCGGAATGAGCTATATTAATAATGTGTCAGTAGCCGGAGGTGGTGAAAAGGCTGATTTCCGTTTGAGCTTTACTTCTACTAATCAGACCGGTGTTGTGCCAGGTTCTGACTATAACAAATATGCATTCTCTGTGAATGCAGGTATGAACTTTACTAGCAACTTCACAGGACGCATCTCTGCCCAATATATACGTTCAGATTCTGAAGGTCGTCCGGCACAGGGGGCAAATGATAGCAACTTGCTGATTCCTTTAATCAATGGATTGCCAAGAACGATTGATATTCATGATATTAAGCAGAACTGGATTGATGAAAATGGCAAACAGGTTACGTTGGATCCAGAAGGCAAAAGTAATAATCCGTACTGGATTATTAATAAGAATAAATTTACCAATAATCTGGATCGTATGATCGGTAATATCACATTGACTTATAAGCCGATTGAAGGATTGACTATCACTAACAATGCCGGAACTGACTTCTATACAGAAGGAAGACGTAAACTTTACGCAAAGGGTACTGTAGGAGCCTTAAATGGTAAGTTTCAGACTTGGAATTTGTATAAAAGAATTATAAATAATGACTTAATGGTTTCCTATGAGAAGACTTTTGCCAATGATTATCATTTTAAGGCGATGGTAGGTCATAATCTCTATCAGGAAGAATGGAAGAATGAAAATGTACAAGCTCAGAACCTGGTAGTTGACGGATTGTATACATATACTAATGCGAAATCTACTACTCCGGTGAATTATTATGAAAAGAAACGTCTTGTCGGTTTATACGGAGATATTAGCTTGGGATACAAAGATATGCTTTTTATTAATGTAACAGGACGTAATGACTGGTCGTCTACTCTGCCTATTAATAACCGTTCTTATTTCTATCCATCTATCAGCGGTAGCTTTATTTTCACAGAATTGATGGAGAATAAAGACATCCTGAATTACGGTAAGATTCGTTTAAGTTATGCGAATGTGGGTAGTGACGAAGATCCGTACAATTTGGCATTTAAATATACTCCAGCTAGTACTTACTTTTTGCAATATCTGGGTAATGTCAATACTTTCCCACACATGGGACTGGTTGGTTTTACCGGGCCTCGTGTTCTGCCGAATGAAAACTTGAAACCTCAGAACCAAAGTTCATTCGAAGTCGGAGCTGATTTACGTTTTTTTGGTGGAAAGATTCGTTTGGATATGACTTATTATAGCAATATCACAAAGAATCAGATTGTAAGTATTGATGTCCCGTTATCAACAGGTTACTTTGCTAATAATATCAATGCCGGAAAGATTGCCAATAAGGGTGTCGAAGTAACTTTGGGCTTGACTCCTGTAGAAACACGTAACTTTAAATGGGACTTGGATGCAACGTTTGCTTCTAATAAGCAGACTGTAGAAGAGTTGGCTGAAGGACTTGATGAATATACATTGACTAGCGGATTGAGTGGTTTGCAGATTAAGGCTGCCAAAGGTGATTCGTTCGGTTTGTACGGTACTGCCTGGAAGCGTGATGATCAAGGTAATTATGTAATTAACTCTAAGACAGGTTTGAGAGAAACAGTCAATAACGTACGTTTGGGAGACGTTTATCCTGACTTTACAATGGGTATCAACAATACACTTACTTATAAAGGGCTGACTTTTAGTTTCTTGATTGATATCCGTCATGGAGGTTCCTTATATTCGGAAACAGTAGCTAATTTGAGAAGCAGTGGTTTGGCTGCAGAAACAGTGGCTCACCGTGAAGATGCCTCTTTTATTGAACCGGGTGTTATTCTTCAGGATGACGGAACTTACAGACCTAATGATGTTCCGGTGAAGAGTATGCAGGACTACTGGCAGCATGTGGCGAACTCCAGTAATAATGAAGGAAATATCTATAATGCATCATTTGTGAAACTTAGAGAAGTGCAATTGTCCTATAGTTTTCCGCGTAAATGGTTTAAGAGTTTCTTTGTTAAATCATTGGATTTAGGCTTCGAGGCACGTAACTTATGGATCATCAAAGATCATGTGCCGCATATTGATCCGGAAGCTAACTTCTTCGGTCCTTCTCAGATCGGAGGCGGTGTAGAGTTTAACAGTATCCCTTCTACCAGAAGTTTCGGATTTAATCTCAGACTAACATTGTAAGAATTAAACGAACATGATTATGAAAAAGAAAATATTAGCATATGCATTGAGCGCTTTGACATGTGGGTTATTTACTTCATGCAGCGACTGGCTTGATATCAACCATGACCCCAATACTGCCGAGAAAGTTGATCCCGGATATTTGTTTAACTATGTAGCCGTAAACTGGGCCGGAACACGTACCGGTGGTGACTTCTATATTCCGTTATCAATGAGTTCACAGTGTCAGGTTGATGGTGGACTTGATTATGGTGGCTGGGATGAATCGGTATATACCATTTCCCCTTATAGTACAGGAAATACGTGGAAACATTACTACTCTGTCGGTGGTAATAACTTGATGCTGGCTATTAAAAATGCGGAAGAAGCAGATCCGGTGAATCACAATGCTATTGCACAGTGTAAGATTCTGTTGGCTGAACATATGTATGAAGCGACGATGCTATGGGGGGATATCCCTTTCACTGAATCTTGGAACGGAACAATTAAGTATCCGAAATTTGATTCTCAGGAAAGTGTATTGAATGGGGTGTTGTCATTGCTTGATGAAGCACTGCAGATCATGGATTTGAATGATGCCAATGCGATTGATGAATACGATATCTATTATAAAGGTGATATGAATAAATGGATGACTTTGGCCAAATCTTTAAAGTTCAGAACACTGATGGTTATGGTGGACAAAGATCCTTCTAAAGCTACTGCCATTGGTACGTTGTTACAGGCTGGAGGCATGGTATCATCAGCATCAGATAATTTGGTGTTCCCTTATTCTGCAGAACCGGGTAACCAGAATCCTAAGTATGAACTTATAGAATTGGTTGGCGGTACACAGATATTGTTTTTTGCCAGCAACTATATGCTGAAGCCGATGCAGGAACGTAATGACCCCCGTATTCCTTGTTATTTTGAACCGGGTGCCGACGGTGTATATAGAGGCTTAGGTAACCGTGAACCTGCTGTTACTGATGACAAAGATAATATGTTATCATCTGTTGTGAGCAGTTATCTTTTCAGAAAAGATGCACCGGAGTTAATATACTCTTGCCAGGAGCAGTTGCTTCTGGAAGCGGAAGCTTATGCGCGCGGTTTGGGAGTTGCTCAGAATTTGTCGAAGGCTAATGAATTGTATAAGAAAGGCATTCGGGAAGCATGTGCATTTTATGGAGTAGCGGAAGCGGATATTGATACATATGTTACAGGTTTGCCGGAATTGACAGCGCTGACTCAGGAGAAAGCACTGTATGAGATTCATATGCAGCAGTGGATTGATTTAATGGATCGTCCGTTTGAGGAGTTTGTACAGTGGAGACGTTCTGGTACTGCTGGAAATGAAGTCCCGACCTTACAAGTGCCGGAAGATGCAACTTCAAAAGAACTGATCAGAAGATGGGAGTATAGCCCGGAAGAGATGACTGCTAATATCAATGCACCGAAAGAATCTCCGAAGATTTGGGAAAAGTTATGGTTTGATTTATAATTGAATTACTATAAATGGTTACGAAAAAGAGGACAATACAACATTGTCCTCTTTTTTTTGTTATATTTGCGACCATATTTAGATTTATATAGTAGAAGTTAAAGAATGAAAGAATTTATAATATCCGAAGCCAAAGTAGAAACCGCAGTACTTGTCGGACTCATTACCCAGATGCAGGATGAGCGGAAAACGAACGAGTATCTGGATGAATTGGCTTTCCTTGCTGAGACGGCTGGGGCGGAGGTAGTGAAACGATTTACACAGAAATTACCGACAGCCAATTCGGTTACTTATGTCGGAAAAGGAAAACTGGAAGAGATCAGACAATATATACGGACAGAAGAGGAAGAAGAACGTGAAGTGGGAATGGTCATCTTTGACGATGAACTTTCCGCGAAACAAATACGTAACATTGAAGCCGAACTGAAAGTAAAGATACTAGACCGTACTTCATTGATCCTCGATATATTTGCGATGCGTGCACAGACTGCCAATGCGAAAACGCAGGTGGAACTGGCTCAGTACAAATACATGTTACCGCGTTTGCAACAACTCTGGACCCACTTGGAACGTCAGGGTGGTGGCTCCGGTAGCGGAAGCGGTAAAGGAGGTTCTGTGGGACTTCGCGGACCGGGTGAAACGCAGCTCGAAATGGACCGCCGTATCATCCTCAACCGTATGTCACTGTTGAAAGAACGTCTGGCGGAAATAGACAAACAGAAAGCCACTCAGCGCAAGAATCGCGGACGTATGATCCGTGTCGCATTGGTCGGCTATACAAACGTTGGAAAATCGACCATCATGAACTTGCTGTCAAAGAGCGAAGTGTTTGCCGAAAACAAGCTGTTCGCTACGCTTGATACAACGGTACGCAAAGTGATCATCGATAACCTGCCATTTCTTCTGTCGGACACGGTCGGATTTATCCGTAAGTTGCCCACTGATCTGGTAGACTCATTCAAATCGACTTTGGATGAGGTGCGTGAAGCCGATTTACTGGTGCATGTAGTAGACATCTCTCACCCCGGATTTGAAGAACAGATCGAAGTGGTGAACAAGACACTTGCCGACATTGGCGGCGGTGGCAAACCCATGATACTTATATTCAATAAAATAGACGCCTACACCTACGTGGAGAAAGCGCCGGACGACCTTACCCCCCGAACAAAGGAAAACTTAACACTCGAAGAACTGATGAAGACGTGGATGGCAAAGATGGAAGACAACTGCCTCTTTATTTCCGCCCGCGAACGAATCAATATAGACGAACTGAAAGATGTAGTTTATCAGCGAGTGAAAGAATTGCATGTTCAAAAGTACCCCTATAACGATTTTCTTTATCAGACTTACGAAGAGGAAGAATAATAATCAATGTACCGCTTACTGATTGGGGGAGGCGGTACATATCTATTTTTATCTATATGAAAGACTATCGTAAATTGACTGAGGACGAAGTGCTTCAGTTGAAGAGCCAGTCGTGTCTGGCTGATGATTGGGGAAATGTTTTGGTTGCCGAGGGGTTTAACTGTGAGTATGTTCACCATACCCGCTTTTCGGGTGAAGTGAAATTAGGCGTATTTGATGCCGAATTTACACTGCCCGGAGGGATCAGAAAACATTCGGGACTCCGTCATGTAACTCTGCACAATGTGGTAGTGGGGGATAACTGCTGCATTGAAAACATTCAAAACTACATTGCTAATTATGAAATCGGAAATGATACCTTCATTGAAAATGTGGATATCATTTTGGTAGACGGGCTAAGCACCTTTGGTAATGGGGTGGAAGCGACAGTGCTCAATGAAACGGGCGGACGTGAAGTGCTGATCAATGATAAATTGTCGGCACACCAGGCATACATACTTGCATTGTATCGTCACCGTCCGGAACTGATTAATCGCATGAAGGCGATTGCCGATTATTATTCCAACAAGCATGCTTCTGCGGTAGGTAGTATAGGTGATCATGTGATGATTCTGAACACAGGGTCTATCAAGAATGTACGGATCGGTGATTATTGCCATATCTGCGGTACTTGCCGTTTGACAAACGGTAGCGTCAACAGTAATGTGACAGCGCCAGTGCATATCGGGCATGGAGTAATATGTGATGATTTCATTATCTCTTCTGGTTCCGAAGTAGATGACGGAACGATGCTGACCCGTTGTTTTGTCGGTCAGTCTTGCAAACTGGGACATAACTATTCAGCCTCCGATTCCTTGTTTTTCAGTAACTGCCAGGGAGAGAACGGGGAGGCATGCGCCATCTTTGCGGGACCTTTCACGGTGACTCACCACAAATCGACTTTATTGATTGCCGGTATGTTCTCGTTTATGAATGCGGGATCGGGATCGAATCAGAGCAACCATATGTATAAACTGGGGCCTATCCATCAGGGAACCATGGAAAGAGGAGCCAAAACGACCTCCGACTCCTATATCTTATGGCCGGCACGTGTCGGAGCCTTTTCTCTGGTAATGGGACGCCACGTTAATCATGCCGATACCTCCAATCTTCCTTTCTCTTATCTGATCGAGCAACGGAACACGACTTATCTGGTTCCGGGAGTGAATCTGAGAAGTGTGGGTACCATTCGCGATGCTCAGAAGTGGCCGAAACGTGACAAGCGGAAAGACCCGAACCGATTGGATTATATCAATTATAATCTTCTGAGTCCATACACCATTCAGAAAATGTTCAAGGGACGTTCTATTCTGAAAGAGCTTAAGCGGGTATCCGGCGAAACATCCGAAATCTATTCCTATCAGAGCGCAAAGATCAAGAACTCCTCTTTAAATAATGGTATCCGTTTTTATGAGATCGCTATTCATAAGTTTTTGGGTAACTCCATCATAAAACGCCTGGAAGGCATTAATTTCCAGAGTAACGAAGAAATACGTCAGCGTCTGAAACCGGACACGGAAATCGGAACCGGCGAATGGGTGGATATGTCCGGACTGATCGCTCCTAAGAGTGAAATAGACCGTCTGCTCGATGGCATCGAAAATGGTTCTGTCAATCGGTTAAAGTCCATCAACGCCAGCTTTGCGGAAATGCATGAGAATTATTATACGTATGAATGGACCTGGGCTTACAACAAGATTCAGGAGTTTTACGGCTTGAATCCGGACGAAATAACGGCACAGGACATAATCCGTATCGTAAAAGCGTGGAAAGAGGCGGTAGTCGGTCTTGATAAAATGGTATATGATGATGCCCGTAAAGAGTTCTCGCTGTCTTCGATGACAGGATTCGGAGCCGATGGTTCTCACGATGAAATGAAGCAGGACTTCGAACAAGTACGTGGTGATTTTGAAAGTAACACGTTTGTGACGGCTGTCTTGAAGCATATTGAGGACAAAACTGCGCTTGGCAATGAATTGATCAAAAGAATCGGGTCCATTCAAGAGTAAAATCTAAAGTCGGCTTATTGGTTAGTCGCCTCATTAACAGTAGTTATTGTGATCTAAAGTTCTCAGACCATTCTCATCTCGATGAGAAAAAATTCTCACCACAATGAGAAAATTTTCTCATCGCAGTGAGAAAAAATACTCATAGGCATGAGAAAAAGTTCTCACTGCAATGAGAATAAATTCTTGTTGCGGTGGGCATAGTTCCTTTCTGCGTTATTCATTCTTAATTCTTCATTCTTCCGTTATCATTCTTTATTTTTAATTACTACCTTTGCCTCACTAACTAACATTACGTAATAAAATAAGAAATTATGGCAACACCTCCGTTTAAGTATCAACCCATGTTTGAAAAGGGAAAAGATACCACTGAGTATTATCTGCTTACAAAAGACTATGTATCGGTAAGCGAGTTTGAAGGAAATCCTATCCTGAAAATTGAGAAAGAAGGCTTGACTGCGATGGCAAATGCAGCTTTTCGTGATGTGTCATTCATGCTTCGCCGTTCGCACAATGAACAGGTTGCTAAGATTCTGAGTGATCCGGAAGCCAGCGAGAACGATAAGTACGTAGCACTGACTTTCCTGCGTAATGCGGAAGTGGCTGCCAAAGGTGTACTTCCATTCTGTCAGGATACCGGTACTGCTATTATCCACGGTGAAAAGGGACAGCAAGTGTGGACCGGCTATACCGACGAGGAAGCTCTGTCACTGGGTGTTTACAAAACATATACCGAAGAAAACCTGCGTTACTCTCAGAATGCGCCTCTGAATATGTATGATGAGGTAAATACAAAATGTAACCTGCCTGCACAGATTGACATCGAAGCTACCGAAGGCATGGAATACGAATTCCTCTGCGTAACGAAAGGTGGTGGTTCTGCCAACAAAACATATCTGTATCAGGAAACAAAAGCAATTTTGAACCCTGGTACACTGGTTCCGTTCCTGGTGGAAAAAATGAAGACTCTGGGAACTGCCGCTTGTCCTCCTTATCATATCGCTTTTGTGATCGGCGGTACTTCTGCTGAGAAGAACCTGCTGACAGTGAAACTGGCTTCTACTCACTTCTACGATAATCTGCCGACTACGGGAAATGAGTTTGGCCGTGCTTTCCGTGATATCGAACTGGAAAAACAAGTACTGGAAGAAGCTCATAAGATCGGTCTGGGTGCACAATTTGGCGGTAAATATCTGGCACATGATGTTCGTATCATTCGTCTGCCTCGTCACGGTGCTTCTTGTCCGGTAGGTCTGGGCGTGTCTTGTTCTGCCGACCGTAACATCAAATGTAAAATCAATAAAGATGGTATCTGGATTGAGAAACTGGATTCAAATCCGGGTAGCCTGATTCCGGCAGAATTGCGTCAGGCCGGTGAAGGTGATGTAGTGAAGATTGATCTGAACCGTCCGATGGCTGAGATTCTGAAAGAACTGACCAAATATCCTGTATCTACTCGTCTGTCACTGAACGGTACTATCATCGTTGGCCGTGACATCGCTCACGCTAAACTGAAAGAACGTCTGGATCGTGGAGAAGATTTACCTCAGTATATCAAGGATCATCCTATTTACTATGCTGGTCCAGCCAAGACTCCGGCTGGCATGGCTTGCGGTTCAATGGGACCGACAACTGCCGGACGTATGGACTCGTATGTTGAGTTGTTCCAGAGCCACGGTGGTAGCATGGTTATGTTGGCGAAAGGTAACCGTAGCCAGCAGGTTACAGATGCTTGTCAGAAATATGGCGGCTTCTATCTGGGTTCTATCGGCGGACCGGCTGCAATCCTAGCTCAGAACAACATCAAGAGCATTGAATGTGTGGAATATCCGGAACTGGGTATGGAAGCTATCTGGAAAATAGAAGTAGAAGATTTCCCGGCATTTATTTTGGTAGATGACAAAGGAAATGACTTCTTCAAACAGATTAAACCACGTTGTGCCAAATAACAAGTAATAAGTAACAAGTAATAAGTAATGGCAAGTAATTCTTGCGGTTGATTACATAAACATTCATTTGGGATACCTGTCAGTTTTCGTATGGGTATCCCTTTTTTTATAAACTTGCTTATCTAATAATTAAAACACCATGAAACCACCTGTGATGAATTTATCCAATCAAAAGAACCAGCATATTGTCTGGCTGGATGTCGTTCGTTTTATTGCGATGTTTACAGTTGTCTGCTGTCATTGCACCGATCCGTTTAATTTTTATCCCGGCACGGCTCCGAATATCGGAGAAATAAAACTTTGGGGTGCTATCTACGGATCTGTACTGCGTCCGTGCGTGCCTCTGTTTGTGATGATTACCGGTGCATTGCTTCTGCCTGTAAGAGGTGATGCTTCTACTTTTTACAAGAAACGTATTCCCCGTGTCTTTTATCCGTTCCTGATATGGTCGGTGCTCTATAATCTGTTCCCTTGGATTACAGGCCTGTTGGGACTGAATCCTCAGATTATTCTTGATTTCTTCCCGTATGCGGGAGAGGAAGTGATGCAGCAATCATTCTCTGTATCTTTGGAATATATTTTGATGATTCCGTTCAACTTCTCCATTTTAGCCGTGCATATGTGGTATATTTATCTGCTTATCGGGTTGTATCTGTATTTGCCGGTTTTCTCAGCTTGGGTAGAGAAGGCTTCGGAACGTGCCAAACTGATGTTTCTGCTGGCTTGGGGGGTAACTTTGCTGCTTCCTTATTATTATCAGTTTGTTTCTAATTATTTATGGGGTACCTGTTCATGGAACTCTTTTGGAATGCTGTATGCTTTTGCCGGTTTCAATGGCTATCTGTTGTTGGGGCATTATCTGAAAAATCTGGAATGGAGCTTGAAGAAAACGTTGGCGATTGGCATTCCGATGTTTGCAGTCGGTTATGCGGTGACATTCTTAGGTTTCAGACATATAACCGCATTGCCGGAATATACGGATGAGATGCTGGAACTTTTCTTTACCTATTGTTCTCTTAATGTTGTAATGATGACGATACCTGTGTTTATGTTGGCAAAGAAAGTAAAAGTGAACTCGGAAAGGATGAAAAAGGCATTGGCGAATCTCACTGTTTGCGGATTCGGTATTTATATGATACATTATTTCTTTACAGGGCCGTCAGTCGTGCTGATGAGAGCTATTAATATGCCGATTGGTTTGCAGATACCTGTAGCCGCTATTCTTGCTTTCGCCGTTTCATGGGGATTGGTATGGCTGATCTATCGTGCAGGAAAGGTTGCTAAATATATAGTAGGATAATAAGTCATAGAAAATAGAAATAGATGAGAGGTTATCAAAAGTCAATAGTAACTAAACTCCTTCAGGAAGGAGGAGAGTTTAGTTACTATTGACTTTTGACATCCCCTCTTATCGCATCCTCCGGTATTATTTCCTATTTAATTCCTTCTTCCATTTCTCATATTTTGCCAGTACTTTGCTGCCGTCTTTATTGTACCAGCTATATCCGTTCCGGCGTTCATGTCCGATTTCTGAGATATCGTATTTTTTAATTCCGTCGCGGTCGGAGAAGAAAGGACGATTGGTGTCCAGTTCATAAAAACGTGCCCATAGTACGGGACAATCTTCGCAAGGGATCATCTGGTAATCTC
Source organism: Bacteroides sp. B1-V-101 (assembly GCF_023656585.1). Lineage (NCBI taxonomy): Bacteria > Pseudomonadati > Bacteroidota > Bacteroidia > Bacteroidales > Bacteroidaceae > Bacteroides > Bacteroides sp. B1-V-101. Next base: position 11,476 of record NZ_JAMOKH010000014.1, read on the forward strand.
TTTTTCCGTCACTGTTGGTGAAGTATTCTTTTTGTATTCCTTTTATTTCGGACTTCTTGAACCATTTGACGGCTGATTCTATCGATTCAATTACTTTTTCCGATGGATGGGGGAGAGACATGAGCAAAAGCACGATATTGTCAGATTCTTGTCCGCTCAATGAAGGCAACTCATATGCACGTGCCTTGCAGGGCTCCAGTGTGATGCGGTCATGCTGCGCGCACCATACTGTCAGTTCCCCGTTTTGGCGAACCTGTGTCCGGAGGATACATTCTATTCCTTTGTCAAAGGCTTTACGTGCTTGCTGGCAGGTTTCATCGGGGATGAAAGTATAAGGGGACTGCTTTTCGTAGATTTCCCGTAACTGCTGCATGACTCTGACCATTGCGTTATCATTGTAGGTGATTTGGATATAGTATCCTGTAGGACGCGGATAAAACTGAGGCCATCCGCCATTGTCATATTGTGCTTTGAGCAGATATTGGATACCTTTCAGTACTCCTTCTTTGTATTTCTCTTTTTGTGTAGCTTGATAAAGACGGGCCAGATATTGAATTTCGGTTGTCGTGGCGTTGTTGTCAATGGTACTTTGGTTGACGTCTCCTTTCGCATTCCATGCTTTGGTGTATTCTTGCTCTGTCAGTTCTGCCGGCATGTAAATGTTTTTGGGCCAGCCTCCCGTGACTTGCTGATACAATAATACATTGTCTCCGATGCGTTGTGCTTCTTCTGTCCGGAAAAAGGCATCATTGAACTTGGGAGCGAGGTGTACCCATTCTTTGTAATTCTGTTGTTTCCTGTAATCTGTTGTTTGGGCTGAAACTCCGGTCTGAATGAAAAGTAACAGAAAGAAAAAGGCTGTTTGTCTCATGACTTCTATTGTTAAGTGAATGTTATGGTGTGTGCAAATGTAGAAGAAAAGGTCGGGAATGAAGGGTAATATCTGTTCTTAATGGCATAAAAATTGGGCTAATCGCTTTTATCAGATGATTAGCCCAATGAAAACAGGAGAATCAATGTTTTATTGCTCCAGATATTTGGTGATTTTTCCGCTGATTTGCAGTAGTGAAATTTCGCAAAGTTTGGTGTTGTATTCTGCCGAGAGAATACGTTCTTCGGCATCCAGCAGACTCTTTTGTGCCTCGCGTACTTCAAAACCGGAAAGGTCTCCCTGTATATAACGGTCCATGGCGATATCATGATTGTCTTTGGCAGTCACAAGATTCTGCCGTTCCAGATTCAGCAGCTGAAGATTATTACGGTATGCTTGCCACAAGTTGCTGAGATCGGAACGAAGGGCTAACTCCAGTTCCTGTCGTTCCAAACGACGATTCTTGAAGGCAAGGGTTGCGTTGCGCTTTTCACGGCGGCGGTTGCCGTCGAAGATATTAAAACCGACAGTAACTCCGGCATTAAAGCCTAAGTTGCCTCTTCTGCTATTTGCATTGATATCATACTTATTAAAGGTATATCCATAGCCGGTATTCAGTTTGAGGTATGGATAGTTGCGGGAGTTGATCTTTTTGTAATCCAGCTGTGCCAGTACGGTGTTCTGGTCGGCTTTCAGCAAAGAAGCATTGGTGGATAAGGTAGCATTCCATAAATCGTCGAACAGTAAGTCACTGTGTACGTCAATGGTAGAATCTTTGATGACGATAATCTGATTTACATTATTGTTGGCCATCAATTCATTAAGTTGGATGCGTGAGGAGTGCAGCAATTCCTGTTGCTTGATGTATTGGGCACTGTCCGCATTGAAGTCCACTTTGGCTTGCTGATAATCCAAACCTGAGAATTTACCGACAAGATGGCTCGCTTCTGCTATACGCAAGCGTTCTTTGGAAAGTGACATCGCATAATGAAAGTTCTTCAAACGGATCTTTTGCTGGATGAAGTTGTAGTATTCCGAGGCAAGATCGGCGATGAAGTCTTCAATGGCAATGCGGGTATTGATTTCGCCCTGCCGTTCCAGTTCCTTTAGTTGCTTGTACGTAGTGCTGATATTGAATCCGTCGAAGATGGTCCAGTTGAGGTTGAGGCCGACGTTAACTGTCTGGTCGTAGACTCCATTATTTTTGGTGACCTCTCCGGTGGCACGGGCTTTCGTCTCGATGTTGTCCAGGTTTCCGGTATATCCGGCAGAAAAGTCCAAAGTAGGCAGATAACCTGCATTTCCGAGTGTCGCGTTATTCTTGCTGATCTGTTCTTCGTTATGGACGATGCGCAGAGAATAATTGTTTTGCAGCCCTTCTTCCAGGCAGTCTTTTAAGGAATAGATTCGCTGTGCCTTCACTGGAGAAACTAATACGAAGACACATGCGGTAACTATGTATATGATTTGTTTCATGCAAATACTTTTCTGTTTCATTCTTTTGTTATTTTGATTCGGTTAGTCGAAATATAACTGTAGATGGCCGGCACGATATACATAGTAAGCAGTGTGGAAACAACCATACCACCTACTACAGCCGTACCCATGGCGATACGCTGATTGGCGCCTTCTCCGCTGGCAAATGCCAATGGAATAAGTCCCAGTACAGTAGAAGCACTTGTCATTAGAATCGGGCGCAGACGCTGTAATGCGGCATCTTTGATGGCGCTCATTTTATCCTCGCCTGCTTCTTGTTTCTGATTGGCGAATTCCACGATCAGGATACCGTTTTTAGCCACGAGACCAATCAGCATGATAATACCGATCTGGCTGAAAATATTCATTGTGATATCTCCGAAATACATGAATACCAAGGCTCCGGCGATAGCCAAAGGCACTGTTAACATGATTATTAACGGGTCCTTGAAACTTTCAAACTGTGCTGCCAGGATCAGATAAATCAGAAGGATAGCCAAAATAAAGGCAAACATCAGGCTCGAAGAACTTTCACGGTATTCCTTGGAGTCTCCGGATAATGCGGTACGGAAAGTATCATCCAATGTTTCTTTGGCAATCTTGTCCATTTCATCCAGTCCTTGTCCGATGGTCTTTCCGTCAGCCAGTCCGGCGGAAATTGTGGCTGATACAAATCGGTTGTAGCGGTACAGTTTGGGTGGAGCGATACCGTTTTCCAGCTCAATCAGATTATCCAGCTGTATCATATCTCCATTGCTGCTGCGGATGTAGATAGCTTTCAGGTCGGCAGGCTTGTTTCGTTGCTGGCGGTTGATTTCACCCAAAATTTCATACTGCTTTCCGTTCATATAGAAATATCCCATACGCTGGCCGCTCAATCCGTATTGCAGCGTTTGGGCGATGTTTTTGGTACTGACTCCCATTACACTTGCTTTGTCACGGTTGATCTTGATGCGGGCTTCCGGTTTGCTGAACTTCAAGTCTACGTCTGCCATCTGGAAAGCCGGATTCTCATATACTTTGGCCATGAACTGCGGTAATACCTCCTGCAGTTTTTCAAGATTGGTAGCCTGAAGTACGTATTGAACAGGCATACTTCCCCGGCGTCCGCCGAAAGAAGACTGCTGTTGTACGAACGAGCGTGCCATGGTCTTTTTCTGAACTGCCTTTGATATCTTTTCCGCAACTTCCATCTGCGTGTAGTCACGGTCTTTCATGTCTTTCAGTGTAATGCGTACGTTTCCGCTACCACTGGATACACGTGCTGTCACCGCTTCCGCATCCGGCAGAATAGAATCTACAAGCTGGTTGATATCTTCGGTATAGTCCCGGATATATTCATAAGTGACACCCTCCGCACCTCGGGTGTTGATCGAGATTTGCGACCGGTCTTCAAGCGGTGCCATTTCTGCCGGAATAGCATTCCATAAGAAGCCGATCAGGCAGATGGTTATAAAAGTGAACGGAAGTGCCAGCCAGCGCTTGCGCAAAAAAGCAGCGAGCGAACGGCTGTACCATCGGTTCATCCCTTCAAAAAACGGTTCTGTTTTAGTGTAGAACCAGTTTTGTTTCTCACGTTTGATGAGTAACTTCGTGGCCAGCATCGGTGTGAAAGTCAGTGCCGCAAATGAAGAGATAATGACAGAACCGGAAATTACAATACTGAATTCCCGGAACAAACGTCCTGTCATACCTTGCATAAAGACAATCGGGAAGAATACTGCAACTAGTGTGATGGTCGTTGAAATAACGGCAAAGAAGATCTCTTTGGCTCCTTCTATTCCCGCTTCTTTCGGACTCATTCCTTTTTCGATACGGATATAGATGTTCTCCGTCATTACGATGGCGTCATCCACCACCAGTCCCACGGCCAGCACAATGGCAAGCATGGAAAGTACGTTAATGGAGAATCCGGCAAGATACATGACGAAGAATGCTCCAATCAGCGATACGGGAATTACGATGCACGGAACCAGCGTCACCCGCCAGTCGCGTAAGAAAAGGAAGATGATGATGATAACCAGAATAAAGGCTACATATACAGTCTCTTTTACCTCATTGATAGATGCCCGGATAAATTTGGTATTATCAAAACCATAGCTATACGTCACATCTTCCGGCAGGTCCTTCTTCATCTGTTCCATGCGTTTGTACACAGCATCGGCAATTTCGATGTGATTGGCTCCCGGCTGTGGAATAACAACAACACCTACCATGGGTACACCGTTCATTTTCATGTAACTCTTGATGTCGGCAGGACCAAGTTCTGCACGTCCGATGTCACTGAAACGGACGATACGGTTGTTATCTTCTTTTACAATAAGATTATTGAACTCATCGGCAGTATGCATTAATCCCAATGTACGGATTGTCAGTTCGGTAGTGTTTCCTTCAATACTACCCGAAGGAAGTTCGACATTCTCATTGTCTACCGCATTCTTTACATCAATCGGAGTGATGCCATATCCTGCCATCTTGACCGGATCGAGCCAAAGGCGCATGGAATAACGCTTTTCACCCCAAATAGATACACTACTTACATCAGAGATGGTCTGTAACTGCTCTTTGACAGTCAAGTCTGCAATCTCACTTAATTCAAGCAGTGAGCGTTTGTCGCTTTGGAGGGCAACCATTAAAATAGGCATCGCATCGGCATCGGCTTTTGATACAGTCGGCGGGTCACAGTCCCGGGGCAGATAACGTTGGGCACGGGAAACTTTGTCACGTACGTCATTTGCTGCAGTTTCCAGATCGACTGAAAGTTCAAATTCTACCGTAATACGGCTTTGTCCCTGCTGGCTGACGCTGGATAGAGACCGGATGCCCGGGATACCATTGATATTTTGTTCCAGTGGCTCGGTTATCTGGTTCTCAATGACGTCGGCATTGGCTCCCGGATAAGAACAACTGACAGAAATGATCGGGTTGTCCACCGATGGATATTCACGGACACCCAGATAACTGTATCCGATAAATCCAAAAAGGAGAATAATGATTGTCAGTACCGTAGCTAATACCGGACGGCGTATACTTAATTCAGATATATTCATAAGGCATGGCAGGTATTAGTCAATATTATCCAATGTAACAGGAAGTCCCAGGCGAAGTTGCAGTGTTCCTGATGTAAGAATGGTATCTCCTACTTGAAGTCCTCTTACAATTTGTACTTCAGCATCTGTACGAATGCCTGTTGTCACTTCTACAGGTTCGGCTTTTCCTGATTTATACAAGAAAACTTTATCCTTTCCCATCTCCGGTACGATAGCTTCCGTCGGAATGGCAATCGCATTCGGGATTTCTTCTTTCTTTAATTGGATACTTGTATATCGGCCGGGAAGTAAGGCGCGATTGGTATTTGGATAAAGTGCGCGTGCTGTAAATTGATGCAGGTTGGGATCAATCGTTGATTCTACAGCATATACTTTTGCGCTGAAGGCATCTAGTTTTCCTTCAATTCTAAAATTCAGGTTCGTACCTTTCTTAATCTGGCTTGCATAGCGTTCCGGTACTGAAAATTCTACTTTCAGCGGAGTAATCTTTGTCAGTTTGGCAACGATAGTTGTCGGCGAAGCGTATGAACCGACACTGATTTGCCGAAGTCCGATGATTCCGTCAAATGGAGCACGGAGCTCGGTTAGGGCAATGTTCGCTTTTACTATTTCTATATCAGCATTTAGAGTTGCCAGGTCAGTCTTTACTTGTTCATAAGCTTCTTTACTGACTGCATCTCGTTTAAGCAGAGCATCTTGTCGGAATACACGGTCCTCAGCTAACTTTAGTTGTGAAACCAACCGTTGAAGTTGTGCCTGTAGCTGGCGGTCGTTGACTTTGGCAAGAAGTTGTCCTTTTTTTACGGGAGTTCCTTCTTCGAAGTTGATCTCTATTACTTTCCCGGAAGTCTCAAAAGACAAATCAACTTCTTCATCCGGCAGAAGTACGCCGGTAGTAGTGTATTCGTCTGTTAACAGTTGAGGCTTTATTACTTTGGCGTTGACGTTCAGAATCTTTTTTCCATTCTTTTGGGTATTTTTTACCTTGTCAGCAGCAGCCAGTTCGTCGTTAGTTTTTGGTAACTGTGAGTAAATTCCCCCACCGATAATTCCGGCACCGATAAGAATAATGATGCCCCATTTAGTTTTTTTATTCATGGTTTAGTATAGTATATAGCATGTTATATAATATCTTCTGATGATTAGACGACACTTGAAAGAAAAGGTTTAATGCTGGATAAAGTAAAAGAAAGTTAATGTTGTGTCTGGCTTTAATAACAGACAAAAGGAGAATTTCGACTTTTCATCTAATTTACTTATTTAAATTAGTGAGATTTTGCTTGAAGTTTAAATTAAAATCAAAGTTGTGTTTGTTGTTTGAATTTTGGAATCAGAATGTTCGATTGTTGTCGTTTTTTTAATAGAAATTAGATTTATTTTTTATGTGTAATTTCTTGCTGATTAGTTAAGAGATTAGTATGCCGCCCGATACTTTCCCTCCTCCTTATCCTCCAGCATATTCAGATAAGAAGTATAACGAGACTCACTGATAAGATGCTTTTCCACTGCCTCACGTACCGCACATCCCGGCTCATGCCGATGTGTACAGTTACCATATTTGCAATCAGCGGAAACCTTGAATATTTCAGGGAAATAATGCCCGATTTCTTCCTCCTCCATATCGAACGTTCCGAATCCTTTGATTCCCGGAGTATCGATAATATATCCATCCCCGTCTACAGAGAACATTTCAGAGAAGGTAGTCGTATGCATACCTTTGTTGTGATAGGTCGATATCTCACCGGTTTTTACTTTGGTTCCCGGTAAAATGGCGTTGATGAGCGTCGATTTTCCAACTCCCGAATGACCGGAGAAAAGTGTGATCTTGCCTTCCAGGTCTTTTTTGATGGCATCCACTCCGGTTCCTTCCTTGGCAGAAACCTTGAAACAAGGATAACCGATATGCGTATACAGATTAATAAGAGCGTCCAGATAACGGAGCTCATCCTCGTTATAAGCATCTACCTTATTAAATACCAGTTTGACAGGTACACGATATGCTTCGGCAGAAGCGAGAAAACGGTCGATAAAAATGGTGGATGTTTCGGGATAGTTGACAGTAACCACTAACATACATTGATCGAGGTTAGCGGCAAGAATGTGAGATTGTTTGGAAAGATTGGAAGAACGGCGGATGATGTAGTTCTTTCTGTCTTCTATTTCATTGATAAAGGCAGTACCTTCCTGATTGAGTATAATCTGAACGCGGTCGCCCACGGCTACCGGATTGGTGCTGCGAATACCTTTTAACCGGAAATTACCTTTGATTTTACATTCAATAAATTGTCCGTCGTCGGTCTTCACCTGATACCAACTGCCCGTGTTCTTGATTACTAATCCCTTCATTTATTTAATGGATAATGGATAATGGAGAATGGATAATGGAGAATGGGCAATGGGACTGCATAGTAATTATCCATTGTCCATTCTCCATTTTCCATTAAACCGTCATGATTTCTTTATCCTTGTCAGCAAGCATATCTTCAATCTGTTTGATATACTTATCATGGATTTTTTGTAACTTGGCTTCCGCATTCTTCTGCTCGTCTTCTGCCAGTCCGTCTTTTACTGCTTTTTTCAGTGCGTCGATGCCATCGCGACGAGCGTTGCGTACACTTACTTTGGCAGTTTCGCCTTCCGCTTTACACTGTTTAGCGAGCTGTCTACGACGTTCTTCCGTCAGAGGAGGAATACCAATACGGATTACTTCACCATTATTTTCGGGCATAATGCCAAGGTCAGAGTCGATAATGGCTTTTTCGATGGCACGGAACATACTTTTGTCCCACGGTTTGATGGTGATACTGCGAGCATCCGGAGTGGATAAAGCAGCTACATTGCTGATAGGAACCATACTTCCGTAAGAGTCTACGCGGATACCATCCAACAGTCGGGTACTCGCTTTTCCAGCGCGGATATGTGCCAATGCTTCTTCGAGATACATTACAGCCATATCCATTTTTTCTTGTGCATTGTCAAGGCAAGTCTTTACGTCTACCATATTTTTTGATAATTAAAGTTGCTATTTGGTTGATTGATTAGCAAAAGTATACTATTTTTTGCTTATCTGCAACAGCACACTCATCTTTTTTATAAGCGACTTGCCGATGATAATCAATGTAACGGCAGTGATAATCATTAAAATACCGACCATTAATCGGGGAGTCAGTTTTTCGTGAAACAGGAGGACCCCGAAAAATAACGCTGTCACAGGCTCCAGAGCACCGAGTATAGCAGTAGGAGTGGAGCCTATAGATTGAATGGCTAATGCGGTGCAAATCAATGACACGGCAGTGGGGAGAATGGCCAAGGCCAGAACATCTGCCCACAATAAGGGAGAGGGTATGATTTGCAATTCCGTGCAGAAATTCAAGCGGACTATGTAAACCGATAATCCGAATAATATAGCATAAAAAGTCAGTTTGGTAGTCGGTAATGTTTTTAATGAAGACCGGTTGACTCCTACGATATAAATGGCATAGGAGAGAGACGACAGTAAAACAAAGATAATTCCTACGGTGGAGAGTGGTTTGTTGCCATCTCCCTGATAGAGCAGGGCAATGCCCGAAAGTGCCAACAGGATCGAAAAAACGGTGATTGCGGAAATCTTCTCTTTGAAAAAGGCGCCCATGATCACAGCTACCATCACCGGATAAACGAACAGAATGGTAGAAGCAATACCGGCATCCATATAGTTGTAACTCATGAATAGAAGCAGAGATGAAAACGAAAACAGCAATCCCATGATTACCAAGGGGAGAATGTCTGCCTTGCGAAGAGTAAAAGACTGCCCTTGCAGCTTCATCAAGACACCCAATACAATTACGGCAAATGCGTAACGGTAGAATAAAACAGTATCGACACTCATGCCGGCAGCATAGAGCGGGAGTGTGAAGAGAGGATTCATACCGTAGCTTGCAGCGGCAATGGCTCCATAAATAAAACCTTTGGTCTTGTTATTCATTATTTTAGCCTCTTAAAAATGGCGTGCAAAAGTACGTAGTTTGCCGATGATAAACAATAGTTTAGGGCGTTGATAGTATAATTTAATTTTTCGTATGCGACGGATTACTTGGAGAATAGCATGAGATTACTCTTCTGCTAGCCGTAAACTAACATTGTTTATGCTTGAATTTATTCGTCTGACAGCTGTTTTCTTTTCGTCTGACAGCTGTTAGACGAAAGATTAACAGTTGTCAGACGAAAGTTCAACAACTGTCAGACGAATAGTTTTATGCAATGCGAGACTTAGATTTTAGCACTATAGCCATTAAGAAATAGTATTGAAAGCTGTAAATCTTAGTCTTTTTATTATCTTTGCATCAATGACATGCCTTGCATCTTAATACATTAGATAAATACAGAATATAAAATATGAAAGAAAATAAACTGGATTACACCCCCGAACCGATGGACCTTTCATCGGTCGACCTTCCCGAATCTTTAATCCAATTATCAGAGCGCATCGCTGAAAATGTACATGAAGTGTGGGCAAAAGCCCGGATGGACGAAGGCTGGACTTATGGCGGAAAACGCGATGATATCCATAAAAAGCACCCTTGTCTGGTGCCTTATGATGAGTTGCCGGAAGAAGAAAAAGAGTACGATCGGAATACGGCTATGAATACGATCAAGATGGTGAAGAAATTAGGTTTCAGAATAGAAAGGGAGGAGTAAGTTATGAATGCTCGTTGGTTTGACCGGATTATTTATGGCGGGGCCTGGAAACAGATATGTTTCCTGATTATTATAGTCATTTCGCTGATTGTTCTATCTTGTCTGGGAGTACACTGGGGAAGCAAGCATCAGATGGCTCCTTCCGAAGAGATGACTGCGCTGGCTGCCGACTCTGTGGCGAACCATTCTTTCCAGAAGACCCTGTGGAATGTATACAATAACTTTGTTGATTCGGGCAATCTGATTAGTATAAGTCCGGAAGACCGCCCGTGGGCATTGATTATTAGTTTGCTGGGTTCCGTCGTTTTGGGCGGATTGTTGATCTCCACGCTTTCCAATATCATTGAAAGGCGGGTGGAAAATTGCAGAAACGGGTTGATTCATTATAAACTATCTGATCATTTTGTGATCATCGGTGCAGATGCGATGTTGCCCTGTCTGATACGACAGTTATGCCAACGGGAGAAGGATTGCACATTAGTCATTCAGACTTCCAAAGACGTCAATGAAGTACGGATGGAATTATTCTCCAATCTCACAAAGGACGAGGAGAAGAGAATCGTTTTGGTTCATGCCATGAGAGACTCTAAAGAAGAACTGAAAAAGTTGTATGTGGCGGATGCGAAAGAAGTCTTTATATTGGGAGATAACGGAGAGCTGGATGATGTGGAATATTATCATGACTCGATGAATGTCGACTGTCTGAATCTGATAGGCGAACTTTGCAAGGAAGAGAATCGGAAACCTCCTTTGAAGTGCAACGTACTCTTTGAATATCAATCTACTTTTGCCGTCTTCCAATTCTCGGATATTGATGATGATATAAAGGAATATATTGATTTCTGTCCGTTTAACTTTTACGAAACATGGGCGCAAAAAGTATTTGTGCGAAATGCGTGTAGTATCCGTGAGATTAATTATCTGCCTTTGGATTATCAGCCTGTCACTTACGAATCAGAGAAATATGTGCATCTGGTAATTGTGGGAATGTCGAGGATGGGAATTGCTTTGGCTGTCGAGGCTGCCCATATAGCCCACTATCCCAACTTTATCCGGGATAAAAAGAAGAAAACGCGCATCACTTTTATCGATAATGAAGCAATGCGTGAGATGAACAGCTTCAAACAAGCGTATGAAAACCTGTTTGATGTATCTTATTCTACCTTTATAGACACAGAAAACGGTTTGGTCCGCAGGGATGAACCTGCTGAGGTTTATGCTCATTTGGGAACAGATTTTATAGACATAGAATGGCAGTTTGTACAGGGAACTATCGAATCGCCGGAAGTCCGTGATTTGATTACAGACTGGTGTGAAGATGAGGATGCGCTGATGACGGTTGCAGTCTGCCTGAACCTGACTCATCAGTCTATTTCTTCTGCTGTCTATCTCCCGCGTTGTGTCTATGAGAAAGGTGTTCCGGTGTTGGTTCAGCAACGGATAACATCGGCTATCATTGAAAAATTATCCGGTAATCCATTGAAGGGAAAAGGAGGAACCAATCAGCGTTTCAAGAATCTTCGTCCGTTCGGGATGTTGGATGATTGTTTCGACTTGTGCATGGCAGACGAGATGTATGCCAAGCGTGTAAATGCGGTGTATGAAAAGTGTGAAGGAGATAAAGTCTTGACAGAACTGCCATCTGCGAAAGAAATGGATGAACTATGGCACAATCCGAAGTTCAAAACGGTAAAGAAATGGTCTAATATTTATAATGCGAATGCCATTCCTACCAAATTGCGTTCAATCGGCTACACCAAGGAACATTGGGACAACGGAAAGCAACTTAGCGAAAAGCAGGTGGCGATTTTGGCAGAGGTGGAACACAACCGATGGAATGTGGAAGAACTGTTACTGGGATATAGACCTGTGACAAAAAAGGAACAGGAAGAGATAGAACAAAAGGTAGCCTTGAAGAATAAAAAGCGGGATGAAGAATATGCTCATTATGACATTCGCCCTTACAACGATTTGCGGAATGGCAGTGAGAAATATGATATTGCTTTGACACGGCATCTGCTTTTGATTGCGAAGCCGGACGAAAAACTATAAAATGGATTAGGATTTGTGATATGGGGAATCATCAAAAGGAAATATTCTTAGTGCTCTCTATCTTTCTGATTGGCTTTCAGTGCGTTTGGGCACAAACCACTCAGAAGGGAATTGTCATGGAAATGAGTAGCAATAACAAGCCCGTAGCCGGTGCTGAAATAAAAGTAGCGGGTGCTTCGCCTACGGACAGCGATCAGGAAGGGCGGTTTATTCTGAATTTCACCGCTTCCTTGCCGGGCGATCCGTTGATGATTAATGATATCTATAAGAAAGGTTTCAAAATAGTCAATTACGAGAAAGTAGCCAACTGGAATATATCGTCTGCCTCCGAACTGAAAATTGTATTAGGGCGTACCGAAGTCATCAATGCGTTGCGCAAGAAATATTACGATATAGGCGAATCCAATAGCGAGAAAGAATATCGGAAAACATTGGCTGAACTGGAAGAACTGAAGAAACAGAACGCATTGTCCGCAGTGGAATATGATCAGAAAGTTGACTCCATGTCTAAAAGTATGATGGAATGGCAGAAACGTCTGGAAATATATGCGCTTAAATTTGCCTGCATCAATCGTGACGAGCTTGATGCTATGGAAAAGCAGGCAATGGAACTGCTCGATCATGGTGATGTGCATGGAGCTATTCGTCTTTATGAAGAGATGAAACTCGATTCTGCCATGACATTGAAGATTGCAGTCAGACAGGAAGCCAAAGAAGATATGAAACTGCTTCTTCCATCCTTAGTGAATAATTTCCAGTTGCTGAAGCAAGCCGATGATAAAGTGGCGTGTGACTCTGTTGCTCACTTGATTTATGAGATGGCGACGGATATCAAGCTGAAATTAATGTCGGTAGAGTGGTTCTTTCAGCGGAATGACCCGAGTGAAGTTCTGGATCAGTATAGCTTAATCGTAAAGGATACGCAAAGTATGCAAGAGATTGAGCTGGTGGAGAATAGCCTTCAGCAGTCATTGAAAGAAGTAAAACTGAAAGGAGAACTGAAGAAAAAGGCACAGTTGGTTTTCGAACGAATCGAAGACCGCAAGAAATGGATCAGTATAAAGGAAAAAATATAGAAACAGATGAAGAAGATCAAGATTTTTATTGCATCATCGGCGGAGTTGAATGAAGACAAACAGATGTTTGACTTGTACTTTTCGGATAAGAATAAACTTTATCGTGACCGGAATATAGACTTCGATCAGCGTACGTGGATGGACTTCAGCAGTTCGCTGAATGAAGGTCGTCTGCAGGATCGCTATAATGACTATATCCGCGAATGTGATATTGTGATTTTTCTGTTCCACACACGGATGGGGCGCTATACCAAAGAAGAACTGGAAGTGGCCCATGAAATATATCTGAAGACTAAGGCTGCAAAACCTAAAATATTTGTCTATTTCAAGGAGGAGGGGATCGTTGATGAGTCTCTCAAAGATTTTAAATCTTATTGCGAGAAGAATCTCGGACACTTCTGCGACTTGTATACCAATTATGATGATTTGCGTCTCAAGTTCGACAAACAATTGCAGATTTTGGAGAATGAAGGCTTTATCAAGCCCGATCCGGTAGATGTGAAACGGACATTGAGGTTCGTATTATTGTATGTCCTTGTGCCTGTACTGGTGGTGGCACTGGCTTTCTTTGCTTTCTATTATTATTCGCCGGTCACTTCCACGGTGCGTCTTACGGATACTTCCAAATCTTCTTTGCCTTTTTATGGCGCTGATATAACATTGGAGTATGCCGATAAGAGCGAAACCCGTCATGTGGACAGACTTTCTGACGAGGTTGTCTTCAAAGAAATTCATACTAAATATCTGGGTGAGAATGCCCGTCTGAAGATAGAATCGAAAGGATATGTGACGGTAGATACGGTACTGAGCCTGGAAAAGAATGTGACTCTTGGCATCAGTCGGGATTCTTCATTAGCGATGATTTTCGGTACTGTGAAAGATGAGGATAACCGTCCGCTGGCGGATGCTACTGTTCAAGTGCTGGACATGAAAACGGTATCTGACGGAATGGGAAACTTCCAACTACCCATACCTGCCGAGAAACAAAAAGAGGAGCAACGGGTGACGGTATACAAGGATGGATATCAATTATGGGACTTCACCGGACCGGTCTCCGATAAAGTCCCATGGAAGATTATTCTGAGAAAGTAATGCCTTTACTTTCTGTAAATGCTATTATTGTTGGTCCGGTAGTCATTGATAAGGTAGAGCAGAACGGCATCGTTAGGCAGCGTGCCGCTCTTATACTCCAGCCCTGTTTTCAATAATTCCTCGGAGCCGGGCTGAGATAATTTGGCCAGAAGGTCTCCTTTGGCAAACCGGACAACAAGAGGGTAGGAGCTGAAAAGCTGATTGAGTTCTTTCAGTTCGTTTGCGATGTTTTCCGCCTCTTGCAGAAATTTCAGAGCCTCCGCATTATTGCTGTTCTGATAGTAGGCGATACTTGTATTGAGAGTCATCAATAGATAGTTCGTGCCAAGTTGGGCTTTATTATGCGGATATAGTGTCTTGATGATTTCGTATGCTTTCTTTTGCACTTCCAGTGCTTTGGCATATTTTTTAAGTTTGCCGTATCCCAACGACAGGTTATTGTAGGTAGTGGTGATACTGCCCATCATATCCACGTCGTTCGGCTTTTGTTTCAGGTGCTTTTCCCTGTCTTTCTTTACTTTTTCTAGATGTTCCACTCCTAATTCATACAGTCCTCCGCAAACCATTGCGGTGCCTATACTGTTCTCTGTTCTCAAGTCCTGAAATCCCCATACTCCTTGCATGGTGTATAATGCTTCCAGGTCGATGGCGGCTTTCAGAGCTTTGTCATGTTCGGAAAGTTCCAGGAGCATATCGATATACGATGCCTGCGCACTGATAATCTCAAGAACAAATCTTGCCGGATTCAACTGATTCAGTTTTTCGGCATATTGGTATGCTTGTTCCACATGCTTCCTTTCTTCGGGTTTATTTCCGTTTTTGGAGTAATATAGAATGTATTGTTTCTCGATATTGTACAATAATGAGGTCTTTTGTTCTTCACTGTTGATTTTTAATTCGTTGGCTACCTTGTCTTCAAATGCTTTTATGGTCGTGAGGAAGTTTTCCGGTTCTGTTTCTGTGCTTACGCTGATGTAGGCGAAGTTCCATAAAGCATACCAGTAGGCGCGGGACAAGGGACGCATCTTATACAGTTTCTCGGCTTTTGCCAGAATCTCTTTTATACTGCCGGCTGCCAGTTTGTAATCCGCTTTCTCTACTGCCTGATGGAACAGGTATTCTTGTCTTCCTATTTCAGCTTCGAGTATGGCTTCTTCATTATCTCCTGCATTCTTTTTATTTAGCTCGAATAATTTCTCTGACAGTTCGTTGACTTTAGACACATTGCCTTCCTTCTTGTAAATGTCTGTCAGCGAACTGTATATGTTGGCAAGTTGAGAACTTTGAATATTTATGAACAGCTGATTGTCGCTGTCTGCTATCTCTTCACTGATTTCTTTGATCTGGTCTTCATAGATTTCCTTTGCTTCTTTGAATTCGTTCATGGCTTCGTATGTCTTTCCCATTGAATAGAACGTCTGATGGTAGATAGCATAGTAATCGCCCGAAGGCATGGAAATATTTTTGTTGGACAGTATTTCCAGTGCGTTGATGTCATACTCCAAGGCTTTGATATAGTCTTTCTGATGATGACGCGCAAGGGTACTTTTTATGTTCAGTACTTGTACGAGAGATTTCTCGTCAAATGAAAGTTTCTGGCATTTGTCCAACCATTCCATGGTATCACTGTCTTCCAGTCCTATTTTCTGCAATGCGTATTTAAATACGTATGTAAACCTGTCGGGAAGTGCTTCGGCTACGAACTTGTAGGCATCATTTGCTTTCTTCTCGTTTTCCATTCCTCCGGTCAGGGCGCAGAGGTCGGCATATCGGTACATTGTTTCGGCCAGTTTGTCGATGTCTTCCTCTGCTTTTGTTTTCTGTGACAGCTTCTCTCTGGCTTGAGTGATAATTCCGGATTTATTGTATAGCTCGATGGCTTCAGACAGTTTTCCGGCATTGACCAGTTCCAGTACTTGCTTCTCAATGGCGTTGATGTCATCCGGATTTATTCTCGCAAACTTCTCAGCGTACTGATCGATCTGATTCATAAATGATCTGGATTCCTCCGCCATCGCTTTCAGACGGTCGCTGCGCTCTTGCAGACTGATTTTCTGTGCTATATATAGCTGGTTGACTTCTTCAATGGCTTTTTCTTGTTTTTTCGAAAAGTGGGCAACGGAGATGGAATAATACTTGTTCTTGCTTTCTTCTATAGTACCTTCGGGAGCCATCACAATGCTCAACGGACGTTTTTCGGATAGAATCCACCCATTGATCATGTCTTTATTTACCAGTTCATATCCTTTCTTATATACATTCGGAGAAGCGATAGCCATTCCCGGTTTTTGTTTGCTGAAGTTGAACTGGAAATTCCCGTTGGCATCCGTATCGGTGGCAGGGGCATCGGTAGCTGTCAGTTGTACTCCCGGTAGTGGGGACTTATTTGAATTAAAAATCTGTACTGTACCTTTTTGAGACATTTGTGCGTAAGCACTTCCGGATAGTAATAAGAATATCCAGAAACAAGCGTTTTTGGTTTTCATAGCTTTTATTTCTTAATGATGTATATGCAAGTCAACAAAAGGAATGTGGAGGGAGAAAGTAATCGGGACTGACTAAAAAGTCTGAAAGCTGATTATATCCTTTTTAGTCGGCCCCGGGTATATTGGCAGGGAGTCAGGATCAGTTGTGTACTACTGTTCCTATTTCTTCTCCGCTGATTACTTTTTTGAGGTTTCCTACCGTGTCCATGTCAAAAACAACAATCGGCAGGTTGTTTTCCTTGCACATACAGGTAGCTGTGAGGTCCATCACTTTCAGACCGCGTTTCAGTACTTCATCGTATGTGATGTCACTGAATTTTGTAGCTGTAGGGTCTTTCTCCGGGTCGGCTGTGTAGATGCCGTCTACGCGGGTACCTTTCAGCATTACGTCTGCTTCGATTTCGATGCCGCGCAGTGAAGAGCCGGTGTCTGTGGTAAAGAAAGGATTTCCCGTACCGCCGGACATGATAACGATTTCACCGTTTTCCATGCATTCAATCGCTTTCCATTTGCTGTAGAATTCACCGATCGGCTCCATGCGGACTGCTGTAAGTACACGGGCCTTCACTCCGGCTGCTACTAATGCGGAACTTAATGCAAGGCTGTTGATGACAGTTGCCAGCATACCCATCTGATCACCTTTCACACGGTCGAAGCCCTTGTTGGCTCCGCTTAGTCCACGGAAGATATTTCCGCCGCCGATAACGATGCCGATTTGTACTCCCTGTTCATGGATTTCTTTGATTTGTGCGGCATATTCCGCCAGTCTTTTTTCGTCGATGCCGTATTGTTTTTCCCCCATCAGGCTTTCTCCGCTGAGCTTCAGCAGAATTCTTTTATACTTTGCCATATCTTTTTACATTTAGTTTACCGCAAATATAGAGATAATTTGTTGGATAGACCTCATAGTTGCGCGATAACTTTTATATCGCTTTCTTCACTATTTCTCTTCCGATGAAGGTCTGCACGATTCCCCTCAATGAAAGGTAAGTGATGAAAGCCAGCCATAAAGCGTGATTTCCCAAGAGATTGTGGAAGGCATAGTAGATAATAAAAAAGCTGACGGAAGCAACCAGCATTGAATAAAGCATCTGGCGGGTGGCGGTGGCGCCGATAAACACACCATCCCATAAGAAAGCGGAGAAACCTGTCAATGGGATGGCGAGTGCCCAATAAAAGTAAGTGTCTGAGGAGCTTATTACCGAAACATCATTTGTCAGTAACCCGAGAAATTCTTTTCCGCCTATTGCATATAAAAGGGTGAATGCTGCCGAAAGTCCGATGCCCCAATAGAAAAGGTGATTGACCGTATTGCGGAGAGCCGTTTGATTTCTTGCGCCGATATAGCGTCCGGCTAACGCTTCCCCTGCATAGGCGAATCCATCCATAATATAAGAGAAGAGCGTGAACAATTGCATCAGCAGTGTATTTACTGCCAGAACGACTTCTCCCTGTGCAGCTCCTGCAGAGGTGAAGAACATCGTTACGATTACCAGGCAGAGGGTACGGAAAAAGATGTCACGGTTTACCCGGAAGAAACGGTACATTGCCTGCTTCTGTATGATATCTTTCCATACAATACGTTTTCGGAGCGTGCTGTAATAACGCATATACAATAGTATGGCCATAAAGAAACCTGCATACTGTGCGATAAGGGTTCCGGCGGCGACTCCTGCCACTTTCATATCCAAGAGATAGACGAAAGACAAACTGGCGATAATATTGACAATATTCTGCGTGATGGCAATATACATCGGGAAGCGTGAGTTCTGCATTCCGATAAACCAGCCTGCAAATCCATAAAGACCTAGCATTGCCGGAGCTCCCCAAATACAGATATAGAAATAGGTAGTTGCCAGTTGCTTTACTTCTTCTGTAATCTGTATGAGTGTGAATGCCGCATTAAGGATAGGATATTGAAGGATCAGCAGGCATAGGGCAATAAAGAGTCCGACACCGACAGAACGTATCAGTAACCGGTTGATTTCGTTTAAGTCATGCTGCCCGTAGGCTTGTGAGGTCATGCCGCTTGTTCCCATACGTAGGAATCCGAAGATCCAGTAGATGATATTGAACAACATTCCTCCTACGGCAATCGCTCCGATATATGCCGGAGAGCCGAGATGTCCAACGATAGTGACATCGATAAGTCCCAGCAATGGCACGGTAATATTCGAAATAATCGATGGTACGGCAATCTGTAATATTCGTCTGTTTTCGGAGGTCGTCTTTTTATTTATCATCTTGTAGAAACACTTTTATCAAATAGATTGTTCTTTTTGCGAACAAAGGTACATATTTTATTATTTTATTGTATCTTTGCGTGTCACGAACTAGAAACAATGTAACTGATTATGAAAACCTTAACTCTCCTTCTTTTTTCTTTGTTTTCGTTGCCGCTGATGCTGAATGCACAGACGGCCGATGAAATGTTGCATAAAGTCACGGCTGCTATTGAGGCTGGACAGCATGGACAGGCGGTTAGCTATTTCCGTCAGGCTATCAGTCTGAATATAGACCGCTCGGAAATGTTCTATTGGACGAGTATAGACAAGAGTAGTGAGATCAGCTCGAAACTTTCTAATGAGTTGGCTCTTGCCTATAAGAAGAATCGGAATTATGACAAAGCCTTTTTGTTTTATAAAGAACTGTCGCAGAAGGACCCTGATAATGTAGATTATCTGGAGGCTGTTGCCGAAATGCAGGTATGTCGTGGACAGGAGAAGGATGCGTTGCGTATGTACGAGAATATATTGAAGTTGGATGCGGATAATCTGGCAGCCAATATTTTTCTCGGTAATTATTATTATCTGATGGCGGAGCAGGAGAAGAAAAAACTGGAAAGTGACTACAAAAAGCTTTCTTCACCGACAAAAATGCAATATGCACGTTATCGGGACGGGTTGTCGAAATTGTTTGCTACCGGATATGAGAAAGCACGAAGCTCTTTACAGAAAGTGGTGCTACGGTTTCCTTCTACAGAGGCTCAGAAAACGTTAGATAAGATTTTGAGGATAGAGAAAGAGGTGAATCGCTGAGCGGTTCACCTCTTTCTCTATTAGTCTTTTCCTATAAGGATTTAAATTTATCAGAAGTAACCTTAGTATTTGAATTGTATTGGTGGTTTCTCATCACTAGCTAAAGAACGAGTATCAGTAGATGTATATTCTTTAGGCCCGGGTATCAATGGACTATATGAAAGTACATGGCGGATTCTTTTGCGTTGATCGGAAGTGAATACATCAGAGAAACAGTAAGCATAATCCATAATATTGCGTGATATGAATGACTCTCCTTCGCAGTTATGTCTTGCGCTTAAGTAAGTGAGGGTATACTGTTGGTCTCCTGACAGCCCATTTACCCAGTCTGTATATTCTGTAATATTATAAGTTGGAGTATCATCACAATAATCCGTATCCTTACATAAATCTGTATTATCTCCATCCTCGGAAAATGCATGATGAAGACCCAAATAATGTCCTAGTTCGTGTGCGAGGGTGACATAAACATCATAAGGGGTATATTGGATATTATTGCTATTTTCATAGATGTAAGTACTATTGATGGATACACAATGAGGGTATGCTACTTCATTTTTTAAATAGTAATTACCGTTATTCAAACCTGCTAGCGGGTAGGTAGATAGCGCATAAGGTAAATGCGAAATCCCCAAAATACTTTTATTTGTGAATGGATAAATGAAGATGTTAATATATAATTTCGGATTCCAAATCATTTTTGCATATTCTTTTGCTTGACTTTCATTCTTCCCATCCATAAACAGGGTACAGTCCATGGATGGAGTATCCCATTCAATATATTCAATACCCGGTTCCTCTAAAGAAGTACCATCAGGCGCTTCGGTAGCCATAATGAATTCCAAATTCATATCTTGGCTAATGTTATTATTTGCGTTTTTATATATTTTGTTTTGATAAATCGAATTACAGGCATTTATGATTTCAGTAAGTCGTTCTTTTTCTACATATTGATTCCGGTCTGCCGGGTTATTATAGAGTACATGAAAGATGACAGGTAACTTATAATGATATTCATCAACAGGAGTAGTAGTAGCTAATTGAGATATTTTGATGATTTTAGTTACTTTCTTTGAGATAATAGTAACGGTTGCATTTCTTTCTTTAGAAGTATTATTTGCATGAATAGTTAAAATAAGTTCTCCGTCACTGTTAGCACTTTGTTTGTTAGGTATACACCATGACTGGTTGCTACTTGTCTGCCAGGTAGAGTTACACGTCACATCTATTTTTAATGTCTCGCCATTTGCGCTAACATCATCGAAAGTTGATTGCGATAATTCCAGTTTCGCTGTTTCTGAATCTGAATCGCCACAACTAATAAGGAAAAATAGTAATGGAAGTAGGAAGATTAATCTTGTTTTCATAAATAAGCGAGTTTTTATAGTATATATAAACGTATGGCTCAAAGATAATGTTTTTTGAAACAATAGAGGCTTTTATTTAAAGATGTATTCTACCTCTTTAAACATATATCCTCTTTTTTTCTGCGCATCATCTTCCAGAATCAGCTTCCCTTCAGGCTCTACGCAAATAATTCTCGCAAAGAACTCTCCATCAGCATCTTTATATCGATGCATCCCTTCTTTTCTGAAAAGAGCTTTTTCATATCGGTGGGCTATGAGTTCAGTGTCACCGTTCCGGAGCAATTCATAACCGGATTGAATGCGGAGCATGATATTCTTGAGAATTTCGAAAATGTCATACTGCTTTCCTGTGATTTGCCGGAGCGATATCGGATTTGGAGCAGTACTATGGAATACTTCCTGATTCACATTGATCCCGATTCCGGAAATACTCTGACTGATATTACGCCCCATCAAATCATTTTCGATCAGCATCCCACATATTTTTTTGTCTTTCCAGTAGATATCATTCGGCCATTTGATGGAAAAATCGTCAGCATAGCTATCTAGTTCCTCTTTAATAGCCAAAGACACAATCTGAGAGATCAAGAACTGCCGGCGTGCTTCCAAGAAATCCGGGAAAAGAACAAAACTGAAAAGAAGATTCTTTTTGGGTTCAGATTCCCAGGAATTGCCACGTTGCCCACGTCCGGATGTCTGGAAGTCGGCAACTACAGTCGTAAATGCTGCAACTCCCTGTTGCTTGGCACAAAGAGTCTGCAGATAACTGTTTGTAGAGTTTGTCTCACTGATGTGAATCAATGGGACAGGAAATGACATATCAGGGGAGGGCATCATATTCAGCACGCAGTTTCTTAGTGAATTTCTTGATAACTTCCTCGTAAGAATGATCGACGAGTTCCTTTATTAATTTATCGTCTACGTCTCTATCGAAGTAAACGCCGTTCCAATATTTTTTGTTGAAATGGTAGGCTCCTTCAATGCCTGTATAATGTTCGCGCAGTTCAATGGCACGTTCCGGATCGCATTTCAGTGAGATGGAGTTGGCTCCTTCCAAGTCGATGAGGGCAAACATTTTGTCCATCACCTTCATAACCAGCGATACATCATCAAACGGGAATGATTCGGTAACCCCTTTTTTACTTAAGCAGTATTCCCTGATCGTTTCTACATTCATAAGTCTTTCGATTTTATGTTTTTGCTCTTAGTTAAAATACTTGTTTCCTATTAAAATAAAGGAGGATAAAAAGCTTCCTTTATATGGTCTATTCTGAAATTTCCGTTCTCGCCAATGACAGTGATGATATCGAAACGTACCGGAACGTCAATCTGAAATAGTTTCATATATGCGTCGGCAGCACGTACTGTCCGTTTAATCTTTGGTAAATCGACGGCTTCTTCCGGTTGGGCAAACAAAGTGTTACTGCGTGTTTTCACTTCTACTATCACCAATTCGTTCTCTTTGGCGGCTACGATGTCCAGTTCGAAGTGACCTTTTCTCCAGTTCCGGTGGCGGATAAGATAACCATGCTCTTCGAGATAGGCTACTGCGGCATTTTCTCCTGCTTTCCCTAATTCATTGTGTTCAGCCATCTTTTTTTGCAAATTTACAGCTTTTATTCTTTGTTTTTACAGAAGTAAAAGTAATTTTGCAGAAGATATGAGAAAAAGGAGCAAAAAGTGCCTGAAAATGCACGCTGAGTATACCAAACGGGAACGGCGGATGAGCATTTTGTTGAGCGAAGACGAGCAGTTGATTGTCGATCGTTATCTGGAAAAATACAAGATAACGAATAAGTCACGCTGGCTTCGCGAAACCATTCTCATGTTTATCCATAAAAATATGGAAGAAGATTATCCTACCCTCTTCGGAGAACATGACATGAGACGCTGATGATGACGCTGGACGATACTTACTTCATGAAACAGGCATTGATAGAAGCCGGCAAGGCTGCAGAGCGGGGCGAAGTCCCTGTGGGAGCAGTGGTTGTCTGCAAAGAACGGATCATAGCCCGTGCCCATAACCTGACAGAGACATTGAATGATGTGACAGCCCATGCCGAAATGCAGGCTATCACTGCTGCTGCCAACGTACTTGGCGGAAAGTACCTGAACGAATGTACGTTGTATGTTACAGTAGAACCCTGTGTGATGTGTGCCGGTGCCATTGCTTGGGCACAGACCGGCAAACTGGTTTTTGGTGCGGAAGATGATAAGCGTGGGTATCAGCGATATGCGGCTCAGGCGCTGCATCCTAAAACGGTCGTTGTAAAAGGAATCCTTGCAGATGAATGTGCCACATTGATGAAGGACTTTTTCGCTTCTAAGAGAAGATGAAACAGTGATTAGTAAGTTGCTGACTACACGTTACTAACCACTTTCTATATTATATTATTTTACTTCCTCGAAATCCACATATTCACCGTCATCCTGAGTGAATATTTTCTTATGTTTGGTTCTTGGACTGTTTTCAGCAAAGATTTCCCCTTCGTTATCGGCACGGCTGTCCGTGTTCTGGTTATAGCTGGGACGACCTTGCTGCTGGCCGTTTTGTCCACTCCTTGCCTGCTTCGTCCGGGAAGACGAACCACGGCCAAGCCCGAAAATGGCTCTTAATACAAATCCGACAATCGAAAGGCCAAATATGACAATGGCAACTAGAAAAAGAAGTAAGAATAAAAGTATATGCATTGGGCTATGATTTTATGTTGTAACTTCGATAAAACTCATAGTACAACAAACGTGCCAAGAGATTGTTTATTTACTTTTTCTTGTAAAAAGTGAAAGTAAAATATACCAGACAATGATCGCTGCGAAGCTGCTGATACCTAAGAAAACAAGGAATGGTATACATACAATCAAGAAAATGAAACTGATTTTATTTGTATTCCATGAAAGATTCTTGAATTTCAGCGAGAACATTGGTATCTCTGACACCAGCAACCACGAAAACAGACAAACCAATAAAATAAGGTAGACAGGATGGCAGTTCTCGGAAACGAGGAAGTCATGCGCCCCTACTACGAACGATCCCCAGAATAAGGCGTTTGCCGGAACAGGAAGACCTACGAAAGAACTGGTCTGCCGGGTATCATTATTGAATTTAGCCAGTCGTAACGCTGAGAATACGGAAATCAAAAAGGCTGCGTATGGCAGGTAAGGAGCAAGAAATTCCATATTTGCCGGATAGTACATCTCTTTAAATAAGGAGAATACAATCAGTGAGGGAGCTACACCGAAGCTGACATCATCTGCAAGTGAATCCAAGTCTTTTCCGATGATTGAGTGTGCATTGAGAATACGAGCCAGCATGCCATCGAAAAAATCGAAGACTGCACTCAGAACAATAAAAAGCAGTGCCAGGTCATAACGGGCTTCGAAAGCCATGACACAAGCGATACAACCGGAGAAAAGGTTCAGGCAGGTTACTGTATTCGGAATATTGTTCTTTATAACATTTGTCATTGTGACCGAATTATTTAAGTTTGGCGATAACCGTCTGGTTACCGGTCGTTAATTGTCCCATGTTGACACAGACTTCCGTGCCGAGGGGCAGATATACATCCACACGGGAACCGAATTTGATAAAGCCCATGTGTTCGTCGATATAGCATTCTTCTCCTACTTCTGCGTAGGTGACAATGCGTCGTGCCACGGCTCCGGCGATTTGTCGGGTCAGCACTTCCACTCCTTCCGGAGTTTCTATGACTACGGTAGAACGTTCGTTCTCCGTACTGGCTTTAGGTAACCATGCTTTCATGAAGTTACCGTTGTGGTGGGCTACCTTTTTAATGGTGCCGTCCACCGGATACCAGTTGGCATGTACGTTAACGATGCTCATGAAGATAGAGATCATCAACCGGCGGTCATGGAAGTATTCGTTTTCGTCCACTTCTTCAATGACTACGATTTTGCCGTCAGCAGGAGCGACGACTATCTTTTCTGTATCCTTTCCGAAAAGTCGGATCGGACAGCGGAAGAAGTTAACCATCAGCAGATATACTGCAATACTGGCTACTGCAACCACATAAAAAGGAATTTTGCAATCTATTCCCCAATAAAGGGCCGCATTAATCAGTAGCAGTAGCAGAAAGCTAGCCCATAATATATGTGTTCCTTCGCGGTGAATACGTATCTTTTTTAATTTCTTTAGTCGGCCCATGAATGCTGTTTAATGATATTGTGTGCAAAAATATACTTATTTTAAAAAAACAGCAAGTAAATGAGCAGAGAAATGCGAGTGTTGATAACTTTTTGAGGATTATTTTTGTTTATAACGCGGGAGGTAGTAATTTTATGCCTTCAAATTAACTACTTATCATTATGCAGGATTTCGTTCATTTACACGTTCATACGCAATATTCTCTACTGGATGGTCAGGCAAGTGTCGCCCGTCTGGTAGATAAAGCCATGAAAAATGGGATGAAGGGTATTGCCGTGACCGATCATGGAAATATGTTCGGCATCAAGGAATTTACGAACTATGTCAATAAGAAGAATAGCGGTCCGAAAGGGGAAATCAAGGATCTGAAGAAGCGGATTGCAGGGATTGAAGCCGGCACAGTGGAGTGTGAGGATAAGGAGGCGGAGATAGCTGCCTGCAAGGCGAAGATCGTGGAGGCGGAGAACAAGCTCTTTAAACCGATTATCGGTTGTGAGATGTACGTCGCCCGCCGTACGATGGACTTGAAAGAAGGGAAGCCGGACCAAAGCGGTTATCACCTGATTGTACTTGCCAAGAATGAGAAAGGTTATCATAACCTTATTAAATTAGTATCGCACGCGTGGACGCGCGGGTACTATATGCGTCCGCGTACCGACCGCAGTGAGCTGGAGAAGTATCACGAAGGTCTGATTGTCTGCTCGGCGTGTCTGGGTGGCGAGGTGCCGAAGCGTATTACCGCAGGGCAGTTTGCCGAAGCCGAAGAAGCGATCCAATGGTATAAGAACCTGTTTGGTGATGACTACTATCTGGAGATGCAGCGTCATAAGGCGACTGTACCCCGTGCCAATCATGAATGTTATCCGCTACAGGTAAATGTGAACAAATACTTGCAGGAGTATGCCCGGAAGTATAATATCAAGCTGATCTGCACCAACGACGTTCACTTTGTGGATGAAGAGAATGCCGAGGCACACGACCGTTTGATCTGCCTGAGTACGGGTAAAGACTTGGATGACCCTAGCCGTATGCTATATACCAAACAGGAATGGATGAAGACCCGTGAAGAGATGAATGAACTCTTTGCAGATGTTCCCGAGGCACTGAGCAATACGCTGGAAATTCTAGATAAAGTCGAATATTATTCGATTGACCATGCACCTATCATGCCTACCTTCGCTATTCCTGAAGACTTCGGAACAGAAGAAGGATATCGTGCCAAATATACGGAGAAAGACCTGTTCGATGAGTTTACACAGGACGAAAATGGTAATGTGGTGCTGAGCGAAGAGGAAGGACAAGCCAAGATCAAACGTTTGGGGGGATATGAGAAACTGTATCGTATCAAACTTGAAGGCGACTATCTGGCAAAGTTAGCATTTGACGGTGCGAAAAGAATATATGGCGACCCTTTGTCGGAAGAAGTGAAAGAACGGCTCAACTTCGAGTTGTACATCATGAAAACGATGGGTTTCCCCGGATACTTCTTGATAGTGCAGGACTTTATCAATGCCGCACGCTCGGAACTGGGCGTATCGGTAGGCCCCGGACGTGGTTCGGCTGCCGGTTCGGCAGTGGCTTACTGTCTGGGTATCACCAAGATCGACCCTATCCAATACGACTTGCTGTTCGAGCGTTTCTTGAATCCGGACCGTATTTCGTTGCCCGATATCGATGTGGACTTCGATGACGACGGTCGTGGTGAAGTGCTTCGCTGGGTAACCAATAAATATGGTCAGGAAAAAGTAGCGCATATCATCACGTATGGTACGATGGCTACCAAACTGGCTATCAAAGACGTTGCCCGTGTACAGAAACTTCCTCTCTCGGAGTCCGACCGTCTGGCAAAGCTGGTGCCGGATAAAATCCCCGACAAGAAGCTGAACCTGCGGAATGCCATCGAATACGTCCCCGAACTGCAAGCGGCTGAGGCATCGTCCGACCCGTTGGTGCGAGACACTCTTAAGTATGCCAAAATGCTTGAAGGTAATGTTCGTGGTACCGGTGTGCATGCCTGCGGTACGATTATCTGTCGTGACGACATCACCGACTGGGTGCCTGTAAGTACAGCCGACGATAAGGAAACGGGCGAAAAGATGCTCGTTACCCAGTATGAAGGTTCGGTGATCGAGGATACCGGATTGATCAAGATGGACTTCCTCGGGTTGAAAACATTGTCTATTATTAAGGAGGCAGTTGAGAATATCCGTCTGAGTCGTAGTCTGGAGATAGACGTAGACCAGATCGATATTACCGATCCGGCAACTTACAAATTATATAGTGACGGACGTACCATCGGAACGTTCCAGTTTGAATCTGCCGGAATGCAGAAGTACCTGCGCGAATTGCAGCCTTCTACCTTCGAAGATTTGATCGCCATGAATGCCCTCTATCGTCCGGGTCCGATGGATTATATTCCGGACTTCATCGACCGTAAGCATGGTCGTAAGCCGATTGAATATGACATTCCGGTGATGGAGAAATATCTGAAAGATACGTATGGCATTACGGTCTATCAGGAACAGGTGATGCTTTTGTCACGTCTGCTGGCGGATTTTACCCGTGGTGAGTCCGATGCCCTTCGTAAAGCGATGGGTAAGAAGCTGCGTGATAAGCTGGATCACATGAAGCCTAAGTTTATCGAAGGTGGACGCAAGAACGGGCATGACCCGAAAGTACTTGAAAAGATTTGGACCGACTGGGAAAAGTTTGCCTCTTATGCGTTCAACAAATCGCACGCTACTTGCTACTCATGGGTAGCTTATCAGACAGCCTATCTGAAAGCGAACTACCCGTCGGAATACATGGCGGCTGTCATGAGCCGAAGTTTGTCCAACATTACCGATATCACGAAGCTGATGGACGAATGCAAGGCAATGGGTATCCAGACGCTCGGTCCGGATGTGAATGAGAGTAACCTGAAGTTTACGGTTAACCACGACGGTAATATCCGTTTCGGACTGGGAGCGGTGAAAGGCGTAGGCGAAGCTGCCGTGCAAAGCATTGTAGAAGAACGTAATACCAACGGACCATTCAAAGGTATCTTTGACTTCGTACAACGTGTCAATCTGAATGCCTGCAATAAAAAGAATATGGAATGTCTGGCGTTGGCGGGAGGTTTCGACAGTTTCCCCGAATTGAAGCGGGAGCAGTACTTTGCCGTCAACTCTAAGGGCGAAGTATTCCTCGAAACTTTAATGCGATACGGTAACCGCTATCAGGAAGACAAGAGAGCTGCCATCAATTCATTGTTCGGTGGAGTGAATGTTGTCGATATCGCCACCCCCGAAATACCTCAGGGAGTAGAGCGCTGGGGCGACCTCGAACGTCTGAACAAGGAACGCGACCTGGTAGGTATCTACCTTTCCGCCCATCCGCTGGATGAGTTTGCGATTGTGCTGGATCACGTCTGCAATACCCGTATGGCAGATTTGGAAGATAAGGCGGCTTTGGCAGGCCGGGAGATTACAATGGGTGGCATTGTGACCAGTGTCCGTCGTGGAGTCAGCAAGAATGGTAATCCGTATGGCATTGCCAAGATCGAAGACTATTCGGGCTCTACGGAAATACCTTTCTGGGGAAATGACTGGGTGACTTATCAGGGCTATCTGAATGAAGGGACGTTCCTGTATATCAAAGCCCGTTGTCAGGCCAAGCAATGGCGGCAGGACGAGCTGGAAGTCAAGATCACTTCGATGGAACTTCTGCCCGACGTGAAAGAAGAACTGGTGCAGAAGATCACCATTATTATTCCTCTGTCGGTGTTAAATTCGGGATTGGTTACCGAACTGGCCACTTTGACCAAAGAACATCCCGGCAATACGGAACTCTACTTCAAAGTGACGGACGATACGGACAGCCGTATGTCGGTCGATCTGATTTCCCGTCCGGTCAAGCTTTCGGTAGGCAGAGATTTAATAACATATTTAAAGGAGCGCCCCGAACTTGGATTCCGTATAAATTGATTATCTTTGTAGCGCAAATCTACAAATGAAGTAATACATAATAATTAATACTTAATACTTAAAAAGAAATGGCTTTAGAAATTACAGACAGCAACTATAAGGAAATCCTTGCAGAAGGAAAGCCTGTTGTGGTGGATTTTTGGGCTCCCTGGTGTGGCCCTTGTAAAATGGTGGCTCCTATTATTGAAGAATTGGCTGCGGAGTTTGAAGGACAAGTCATCATCGGTAAATGCGATGTGGATGAAAACAGCGATGTGGCTGCCGAATATGGTATCCGCAACATTCCTACTGTTTTGTTCTTCAAGAATGGTGAGATTGTAGACAAGCAGGTAGGCGCAGTCGCCAAACCGGTATTCGTGGAAAAAGTGAAGAACCTTCTCTAAACTTTGTATAATACTTAATACTTATTACTTAATACTTACAACCATGGGACTGGAAGATGATTTTTTATTAGAAGATGCCGATGACGAAAAGACCGTCGAGTTTATCAAGAACTATCTGCCTCAGGAACTGAAAGAGAAGTTCGAGGACGATGAACTGTACTATTTTCTCGATCTGATAGACGAGTACTACTCAGAAAGTGGCATTCTTGACGCTCAGCCCGATAACGACGGCTACGTAAACATCGACTTGGAAGAGGTCGTAGCTTACATCGTGAAAGAAGCCAAGAAGGACGAAATGGGAGAATATGATCCCGAAGAAATCCTTTTTGTGGTTCAGGGAGAAATGGAATATGGAAACTCTCTGGGGCAGGTGGACTAATTGTCGCTAGTCACCACTGTAGATAAATGAAAGGAATATAGCCTGAAAGATTTGCGTCTTTCAGGCTATTTCTTTTTCCATCCTTATGTTTTTTCTTTCCGGTATTTCCTGCCAAGTAAATTGGCTGCACTTCCTCAGAATACACTGTACCTGCTATCTGCTTATTTTATTAAACACCCATGTGAAAAATAGTTTCGGGGCTTTCAGATTTTTAGTATCTTTGTTCGTTGTTTTTTGCGTATCACTAAGGTCTGATAATTGAAGCACATTAGTGCTTCAATTGTTGCACCTAGGTAACTCTTTCGTTGCACCTAAGTGCAACGAAAGAAAATAACCAAGCAAACGACTAATTGCTTAAATAGTAACCGATAAGTTATTAACAGCCAAACATAAAATTATTCTTATGAGCATTTATTACGACCTTTATGAGAATCCGGATAAAGAGGGTACCGAAGAACAGAAGTTGCTGCATGCACGGGTAGTACCAAGCGGAACGTATACAACCAAAGAGTTTGTGGAACGGGTATCCATGATGCACCATATTCCTCATGCGCAATTAGTTGGAGCAGTGGAAGCGATCACCGACGAGTTGCAGACGCTGCTGTCCAGAGGATATATTGTGGAGTTTGGAGATTTGGGGCATTTTTCTCTGACCCTCTCTTTGGAGAAAGAAATCACTGACAGAAAAGAAGTGCGCTCTCCATCTGTCCATCTGAAAAATATCAAATTAAAGGTAAAGCAAACATATAAGAGAGAACTGAACTCTAAAATGGATTTAGAACGAATATCTTCCCCTACGCGTTCCAATATGAACATATCAGAAGAAGAATGTCTGAAAAGATTGCAGGACTTTCTGGAGAAACATCCTTGTATCAATCGGGCAGATTATTGTGCTATCACCGGAATGAATAAAACACAGGCTATACGGCAATTGAATCTTTTCATTGAAAAGGGAGTTATTCAGAAATATGGGACTGGGAAGACGGTAGTGTATATACGTGTTGTGTAAATTCTTATTTTAGATTTCCTCCAACGCATAATACTGATAATCCCGAAGTACCGTTTGAAGAAACTTCTCCTGATTATTCTCTCGTGGAGTAACAGATAAGATTTCCTGCACCTTTTTGGCGAGTAATGTAACGCGCCTTACCCGATCCTTTTCACCGGACTCCAGCGTTCGGGTGATTACGTTCACCTGTTCCAATGATAAATCAGCAGATTGTGGATACGTCGGATGATAATTCTTGGTCAGATAGTCAAATTCATCGAGGCTGACGTGTATCTTGCGATAATTCTTCTCTTTGATCACCATCGTTCCGGCTGCTAAATCACCCAGTCTCTGACTGTTTTTAGTCAGCAGAACGACTAAAAGCCCTAAACCGCCCGTGCCGGGACCGTCAATGATGAAGAGAAGCCAGCGCAACAGATAAGCACTGATGCTGGGAGTAGAACCGTCTGATTTTACGACGCGTATATTCATCAGACGTTTTCCGAAACTCTGCCCGTGATTGAACATTTCGCAGAGGAACGAGTAAAGAAGTACAGGCAAATAAACGAGGCACAGAAAAAAGACCGTACCGACTCCGGAAGATAAATGCAGTTTAACAATGAGTGTCGTCACAGAATATAGATAAATCACAATCAGGGAATAATCGATGACCAAAGCCAGCAATCGTTCGCCGATACTGGCGGGCGTTTGGCTGATTCGAACAAACTGACCGGTAATAATCGTAGATTCTGCCATTCTTGGTTAAACATTTTTAGATTTAAGTTGCAAATATATCATAATTCTTTTACTTTTGCTTCCGGTTTCGGACAAAACTTATCCGAAATCTCTGAAAAGCATGAAGGAAGTTACGTTTATCCGTCGGAACATTGAAAAATGGAAAGGGACCGAAAAGGTGGTGGAACAGGCTGCAAACCTGTCCCCTGACCAACTTGCCGACGCCTATACGGAACTGACTGCCGACCTGGCTTTTGCACAGACCCATTTCCCGACTTCCCGCATTACCATTTATTTAAATAATCTCGCTTCAGCCCTGCATAATGAAATCTATCGGAGCAAGCGTGAGAAATGGACACGCATTATCACTTTCTGGACACGGGAAGTGCCGCAGACCATGCATGATGCGCGGCGTGAGTTACTGATTTCTTTTATCATCTTTGCCGTCAGTGCGTTGATCGGGGCAGTATCTGCCGCCAATGATCAGGAGTTTGTACGTTTGATAATGGGCAATCAGTATGTAGATATGACATTGGACAATATTGCCAGGGGTGAGCCGATGGCAGTATACAACGGTTCTCCCGAAGCTCCGATGTTTCTGGGCATTACAATCAATAATATAAGAGTATCCTTCCTGTGTTTTGCCTCGGGGATACTGACCAGTTTTGGTACGGGGTTTATACTTCTTCAGAATGGAATTATGCTCGGTTCATTTCAGATGTTCTTTTATCAGCACGACCTGCTTTGGGAGTCGGCACTTGCCGTCTGGCTGCACGGAACTCTTGAAATATGGGCGATCATCGTAGCCGGTGCTGCCGGACTTGCTTTGGGCAACGGCTGGCTGTTTCCCGGCACCTATTCGAGACTCGAATCTTTCCGCAGAGGAGCGAAAAGAGGGCTGAAGATTGTAATCGGTACGGTGCCCGTGTTTATCATGGCGGGATTTATCGAAGGCTTTATCACCCGTCACACCGAACTTCCGGATATGCTGAGGCTCGGCATCATCCTTACATCCCTTGCATTTATCATCTTTTACTATATTTATTTACCAAATAGAAAAAAACATGGAATCACAGAAACCTAAGGTTGCAATGTACGTGAAACGTTCTTTCGGTGATAAGTTGAACGCTTCTTTTGACTTCATAAAAGAGAATTGGAAAATACTGTTGAAGTTTACGACTTATCTGCTTTTGCCTGTAAGCCTTATTCAGGCGTTAAGTCTGAACGGACTGATGGGAGGAGCGTTTGCCATGACTGCTATGTCCAAGACTGCGACGGTGCCGGATACTGCATCTTTATTGGGATTTATGTCCTATTACGGTCTGTATATGATTGTATTTATGATAGGCAGCATTTTGCTGACCTCCATGATCTATGCATTGATCCGTACCTATAATGAACGTGAAGAACGCTTGGAGGGAATCACGTTGGGCATTTTGAAGCCTTTATTGTTCCGCAATATCAAGAGACTGCTTGTAATGACTCTTTTCTCCATCTTAGTCATGCTTTTGGTGGGGCTTGTAGTAGGTCTGCTGGCGTTTCTGTCACTGTTCACCTTGTTTCTGACCATTCCGCTTCTTATCGCTTTTGTAGTGCCGCT
Source organism: Bacteroides sp. B1-V-101 (assembly GCF_023656585.1). Taxonomy (NCBI): domain Bacteria; kingdom Pseudomonadati; phylum Bacteroidota; class Bacteroidia; order Bacteroidales; family Bacteroidaceae; genus Bacteroides; species Bacteroides sp. B1-V-101. The sequence continues at coordinate 44,873 of NZ_JAMOKH010000014.1, forward strand.
TGCGTTATGGGCGCCTATCTACCTGTTTGAGGATATTACAGTGATGGAGTCTTTCAAAAAGACATTCCGGCTGGGTTTTGCCACTTGGGGAGGTGTCTTCTTGATATCTCTGATCATGGGATTTATTGCTAATGTATTGCAGGGAGTGACTATGATGCCGTGGTATATCGCTACGCTGGTGAAATATTTCTTCTCATTAAGTGATGTCGGAAGCGAGACGACAGTATCGGCAGGATATAGCTTTATCCTTTATCTGCTTGGTATTGTACAGGCATTCGGCGCTTATCTTTCCATGATTTTCACTTTTGTCGGAATGGCCTACCAGTACGGTCATGCTTCCGAAGTGGTAGATAGTGTAACTGTAGAGAGCGATATTGATAATTTCGATAAACTCTAAACATATATAATTCAGAATAGATGCTGACATCCCCGGCTGATACATTGGTTTGCGACACCGTGCAGATTGCCAAATGGCAATCCGAATCGGCGTATGACTACAATCGTGAACTGATAACTCCTGAAATCAATATCTTTGAATGGTTTCGCAGGCAGTTTGGGGAATTGTTGCGGAAGATATTCGGCAGCCGTTTTGCCGAAGAGTATTCCGAACTTATATTAATATGTCTGGCCATTATTATTCTGCTCCTGATTATATGGTTTGTTTATAAGAAGCGTCCGGAGTTATTCATGCGTTCGCCCAAGAATAAACTGCCTTATGAAGTGGGGGAAGATACGATTTACGGTGTGGATTTTTCGGGAGGGATTGCCGATGCGCTTTCCCGTTCCGATTATCGGGAGGCGGTGCGTCTGCTTTATTTGCAGACATTGAAACGGCTTAGCGATGAGAAACGCATTGACTGGCAGCCTTATAAAACACCCACACAGTATATCAATGAAGTACGGATGCCCGTTTTCCGTCAGTTGACCAATCATTTCCTGCGGGTTCGTTACGGTAACTTTGAGGCTACGGAAGAACTGTTCAATTCCATGAAATCCTTGCAGGAAGAAATCGGGAAAGGAGGGGGCTCATGAGGGGAAGCCGCTGGTTTATCTTCTTTGTCCTTGCTTTTCTGCTGCTGATGTTTGCCATAGAGTATCATCTGCCGAAGAAATTTGTATGGGTGCCTACCTTTAGCCATTATGATGAGCAGCCTTTCGGATGCGCTGTGTTCGACAGTCTGCTGACCGTTTCCCTGCCTTCGGGATATACACTGTCCCGAAAGACTTTTTATCAGATGGAACAGGAAGATACCGTTCACAATAAAGGAATACTACTGATTGCCACTAATTTACCTTTCGGACGGGTGGATATAGAAGCCCTGCTCAAAATGGCGGACCGGGGAAATAAGATCATGCTGGTAAGCAGTTCTTTTACCAAGATTCTGGAGGATACGCTGAAGTTTGATTGCACTTATTCTTATTTCAGATCGGTCGATTTGAAAAAATATGCCGCTTCGTTATTGAAGCGGGACAGTATTTATTGGATCGGTGATCCGGAAGTTTATTCGCGGCAGGTGTTCCGTTTTTATCCGCAGTTCTGCAAGTCCTATTTCCGCCGTTATGATTCGCTGCCGGTACGTAAACTGGCGGAGGTCAATCTGGCAAGCGGTATGGGGCACGCATTGGATGAATTGGATTCTACGACCGTTTCCCGTAATTATCATCCGTTGGTGGCTATGGTGCGTCCGTGGGGAAAGGGGGAAATCATTCTGGTTTCTACTCCTTTGCTTTTTACTAATTACGGAGTGCTGGATGAGAAAAATGCGACTTACATATTCCGCATCCTGTCGCAGATGGGAGAACTGCCTATTGTCCGCACCGAAGGATATATGAAGGAAACTGCACAGACGCAGCGATCTCCTTTGCGTTATTTTCTGTCGCAAAGGCCGCTTCGCTGGGCGATCTATCTGTCGATGTTCGCTATCTTGCTCTTTATGGTGTTTACAGCGCGGAGGCGGCAACGGGCAATACCTGTCATACAGGAACCGGAAAACAAATCCCTTGAATTTACCAAGTTGATAGGCACGCTTTATTATCAGAAGAATGATCATGCCAATCTGGTTCATAAGAAGTTCACCTACTTTGCGGAAGTACTGAGAAGAGAGATTCAGGTAGATGTGGAGGAAGTAGCAGATGATGAACGTTCTTTCCACCGGATCGCTCAGAAGACGGGGATGGAGGTGGAAGAAATCAGCAGGTTGATTCGCGAAATCAGACCGGTGATTTATGGAGGACGTGTCCTTTCCGGTGAAGAAATGAAGGGATTTATTGATAAAATGAATGAAATAATCAATCATATTTAAAGAAGATATTTATGGAAGAGAATACAGAACAACGAGTGGATTTAACTCTCTTTTCCGAGAAGATACAGGAATTGAAGGATCAGATTGCTTCCGTTATTGTCGGTCAGGAACAGACGGTGGACTTGGTGCTGGCAGCCGTCCTTGCCAATGGTCATGTACTGATAGAAGGTGTGCCGGGAGTTGCAAAGACATTGCTTGCCCGATTGACGGCTCGTCTGATCGATGCGGACTTCAGCCGTATCCAGTTTACGCCGGACCTGATGCCGAGCGACGTATTGGGTACCACTGTGTTCAATATGAAAACCAATGATTTTGACTTTCATCAGGGACCGATCTTTGCCGATATCGTATTGGTGGACGAGATCAACCGTGCTCCTGCCAAAACGCAGGCTGCCTTGTTCGAGGTGATGGAAGAGCGTCAGATAAGTATTGACGGAATTACTCATAAGATGGGTGAACTCTACACCATCCTTGCCACACAAAACCCCGTGGAACAGGAAGGAACTTATAAACTTCCCGAAGCACAGCTCGACCGCTTTCTGATGAAAATAACGATGGACTATCCTTCGCTGGAAGAAGAAGTGGATATTCTGGAACGTCACCATACGAACGCTTCATTAATCAAGCTGGACGATATCAAGCCTGCCATCACCAAAGAAGAACTCCTGTCACTGCGTGCCTTCATGAATCAGGTATTTGTAGACCGTACGCTGCTCCAATACATTGCATTGATTGTGCAGCAGACGCGTACCAGCAAAGCTGTATATCTTGGCGCTTCTCCGCGTGCATCAGTTGCAATGTTGCAAGCCTCCAAGGCGTATGCCCTTTTGCAGGGACGTGACTTCGTGACACCAGAAGATATTAAGTTCGTTGCTCCGTATGTGCTTCAGCATCGTCTGATCCTGACGGCGGAAGCGGAAATGGAAGGATACTCTCCGGTAAAGGTTACGCAACGTCTGATTGATAAAGTAGAGGTCCCCAAATAAGAACCGAATCTCTATAATTCGTAACTCAAAACTTAAAACTCAAAACTCAGAACCCGAGATTGTACTTAACCCGTCGTTTCTATATTGCCCTTATTCTGGTTATCCTCTTATTGGGTAGCGGATATCTGTTTGCTCCGTTTTTTGTCATCGGGCAGTGGGCGCTTTTTGCCTTATTCGTGTTGGTATCGGCAGACGGATATATTCTCTACCGTACCCAGGGGATTCAGGCATTCCGTCGATGTTCCGACCGTTTTTCCAATGGCGATGACAATGAAGTGAGCATTCGTGTCGAAAGTACTTATTCGCGTCCGCTCTCTCTGGAGATCATAGATGAAATACCTTTTATCTTCCAGAATCGGGATGTCTGTTTCCGGACTACCCTTCAGCCGAACGAGGGGAAAACAATCAGTTACCATCTTCGTCCGACCCGTCGCGGAGTATACTCTTTCGGTCAAATCCGTGTATTTGTGACCGATAAGATCGGGCTGCTTTCCCGTCGGTACACTTGTGGACAGGCGCAGGATATCAAGGTATATCCTTCTTATCTGATGCTTCACCGATACGAATTGCTGGCAATGAGTGATAACCTTACCGAACTGGGTATCAAGCGTATCCGCCGGGTAGGCCATCAAACGGAATTTGAGCAGATCAAGGAATATGTAAAAGGAGACGACTACCGGACTATCAACTGGAAAGCGAGCGCCCGCCGACATGAACTGATGGTAAATGTCTATCAGGACGAACGCTCTCAGCAGATTTACAGTGTGATAGATAAAGGCAGGGTGATGCAGCAGGCTTTTCGGGGAATGACTTTGCTCGATTATGCGATTAATGCTTCACTGGTGCTCTCGTATGTGGCGATGCGGAAGGAGGATAAAGCGGGGTTGGTGACTTTTGACGAGCATTTTGATACGTTCGTTCCGGCTTCCAAGCAGCCCGGACATATGCAGACGCTGCTTGAAAAGCTGTATAGCCAGCAGACTACTTTCGGTGAAACGGACTTCTCGGCTCTTTGTGTGCATCTGAACAAGCACGTCAATAAGCGTAGCTTTTTGGTTCTGTATACCAACTTTGCCAGTATCAGCAGTATGAATCGCCAGTTGGCTTACTTGCAGCAGCTCAACCGTCAACATCGTTTGCTGGTGGTTTTCTTTGAGGATGCTGACTTGAAAGCGTACATCGAAAGTCCGGCGAGGGATACGGAAGATTATTACCGGCACGTGATTGCCGAAAAGTTCGCTTTTGAGAAGCGACTGATCGTTTCTACATTAAAGCAGCATGGCATTTACTCTCTGCTGACGACACCCGAAAATCTGTCTATTGACGTAATCAATAAATATCTGGAGATGAAATCACGGCAACTGCTATGATAAGTCTTTAATAATATTTTCTACTGTTTCTTTTAAAGGAGGAAGGTGCTTTGTTATGACTACCCATATAATCTCATAGTCAATGTTGGCATATTCATGGGAAATAATATTTCTGAGTCCAATAACTTTTGCCCATGGAACTTGTGGATAATCTTTGAAAAATGATCTTTGGGTTTTATCATCAATAGCCTTAATTGTTTCTCCGATTACCTGTATTCGCATAATGCAGGCATCCAAAACAGTCATTCCCCAAGGGGATAACAAGAAATCGTCTACATTCTGTATATTCTTGCATCTGTCTTCAATGATAGAGATTGATTCTGATAATTGAAGAAACTTATCTAGAATTTCCTCTTTAAGCGTAGATTCCATCTTTTTCTATTCTTTGGGATATGAGTGAACGAAGGTTTTTGCGTAAACGGAGGAGATCTATTTTGCAATTACAGATATGCTCCAGTTCTTCTTTAATATCGAACATCACGAAAGGATCGGGTTCTTTCAATTCTACGAAAACATCTAAATCACTTCCTTCGTGTTGTTCACCACGGGCAACAGAACCAAAGATACCGATAGAAATAATTCCATATTTCTCGGCACACTGTTGCTTGAATTGGCGGATTTTTGTAAGGTATTCATTCGTTGTTTTCATAATTACATACTCCTTTCTCTACAAAAATAGTAAAAAACGGGAAGATAACAAGCGCATTTCTTTGAAAATAGCTTATTATAGAATTGCCTTCCGTGTTTCTATAAAGAAGAATACAGCCATTCCTATTATAATGACTCCCAGTATGCCGTAAAAGAGCCGCGCTCTGCCGCGGCCTACATTCCGGACGATTGTCTGGGCATTGCGTGTGGTGAAGAACCAGTTCCAGTTCAGTAAGGAAGCTAGCAGGGAAGTGATTCCCGCTAGCGCAAAAATTCCTAGTACGATGTATTGTCCGGTCATAGTCTGATCACTCTGCTTCCGTCTTCCAGTTCTTCAATCGTCACTTTTACGGCATCTCCCGGTAGTAATTCTTCTACCAGTTCCGGCCATTCGATAAAGCAAAGGGCGCCGCTGTAGAAATAATCTTCGTATCCCATGTCATATACTTCACTTAGCTTTTTGATGCGGTAAAAGTCGAAGTGATAAATCAATTCTCCGGTTTCGTCCGAACGATATTCGTTAACGATAGCGAAAGTAGGAGAACTGATAACGTCTGATACACCTAATTCTTCGCAAAGAGCTTTGACGAAGGTCGTTTTGCCGGCTCCCATTTTACCATATAAAGCGAAAACGGTGTTATCACCCATAGCAGCGATAAATTCCCGGGCTGCCTCATGGATACTTTCTAGTGATTGAATCTTGATTTCCATATATTATTCTATTATTATGACTGTTTCTTGCAACAACTCTTTCCGATCTTGCAAACGGCATAAATCAGGATAGAGAAGAATATAATCGAAGCGCCCGAAGGGACTTTCCAGTGGTAAGAAATAAACAGACCGCCCAGACATCCCAGAAAACCGATACCGATGGACAACCAGATGATTTTCTTGAAACTGTAGGTAAAGAGGTTGGCCGTCATTTGCGGAATGGTGAGTAGCGATATTGCGAGAACGATGCCTACCATACGCAGACAAGCGACGATGGTCAACGCAATAAACATCATCAGCACATATTCGAATATCTCTACCGGAATCTTTTGCGAACGGGCAAACTCGCGGTCGAATGCAATATATACGATAGGACGGATAAACAGATAAAAGAATCCGGTTAATATCAGAGCCAATATGCCCAGCATCCACAAGTCCGCCTGATTGATGGTCAGGATATTACCGAAAAGATAAGCTGACAAGTCCGGAGCAAATCCCGGTGACAGGAAACTGAACATGATTCCCAAAGCCATTCCCAGCGTCCAGAATACGGCAATCGCAGAATCTTCGCGCATATCTTTCCGCCGGCTCAGCCACTCGACACCGAATGCGGACAATACAGAGAAGACGGCGGCTGACAGTATGGGAGAAATTCCCGCAAACAGTCCCAGTCCTATCCCTCCGAAAGAGGCGTGTGTGATTCCTCCACTGATAAATACCAGACGGCGGGTAACAATGTAAGTACCGATAATCCCGCAGGCAATACTTGCCAGTAAGCTGCCCAGCAAAGCGTGTTGGAAGAATGTATATCGAAGTAGATCCACTTTTTAATTAAAGATTAAAGATTGAAAATTAAAAATCAAAGCAAGAATAATGCCATCCATCAATAAAAACAACTTCAACGCCCTCCTAATACTTAATACCTAATACCAAATACTTATTACTTATTACCTCTCCCCCTTCCTTCTCTCTCCGATAATCAGAAAGACTTCATCTTTGAGGTCATCCGGCAACTCGATACCCCGTAGTTGCAAACTACGTACCCAGCCTGCGACATCAATGTCCTGCATGGTATATAACACATCCCTGAATTGGTTTGTTTCTTCGTCAGTATACGCATTTGCTTCCTTTCCGATGAACTGATCCAGTTCTTCGTCATCGTAATATTCAATTTTCTTGCTTACGGCGGCAAGCAAACTATCTTTCTCGCACACTTCGTGTTGTCCGCAGCATTCTATATCTGCTTCTTTCACTTCCGGCATACGGTCCAGCTCACCTTTTTCTATCTTCTGTTGCAGTCTTTTGTTGCGGATATATCCGGCTATCAATGCGATGATACCTAGCAACACCAAACTTATAATAAGTATCCACATAGTCTGTACTGATTCAAATTTCTGCAAAGTTACTTATTAATTTGCATTCTATCATGGATGGTATCTATTTCTTTTCTTACTTTTGCACGTTGCTAACTTAAATATACATTAGACGATGAAGCATAAGAAGTGGTTGACTGTCTTATTTATACACGGTAACAGGAGAAGATATCAGGTAAGTATATGGGCGGAAGGAAATGACTGGATGATAGAAAAAAGGGTGGATTAAAGAAAGAAATAGCCGGAACTGTAGGGTACCGACAAAGGTGATTTCCATCTGCTTAGGCGGTTATTTAAAATAATCCTGTATATTTGTGATAATAAATCGAAAGACTATGATACGACGTAGGCTTTGCCTCTTATTCCTACTGACTGGAATGACTCTGTTTGCTTATTCGCAAGGATTGTTGTTTCAGGCTAATGATAAAGAAATTAAAGAAAGGACTTCTCTTCAGATATTTCAGGAAGGGGAGATACCTTGTTTTACGAAAAACTTTCAGTTGAGCTTTGAACTTTCTATTCGCGATTTTGATACTTTTGGATATGTTTTTCTGCTGAAGGAAGATCAGGGGAAAACTAAATATAGCTTTACGTATACTTATCTGGACGGTGAAAACAGTACATTCAAGTTTAATACCGACGGAAAAGAGAATCATTATTCTTTAAATCTGCGGAATGATGCACTGGCTTATCAATGGATTCCTGTGTCTTTTGCATTCGATTTGCAACAGGACGTACTTACGATTCGTATCGGAGATAACGAAAAGAAGATCACTTCTTTAGGATTGAAAGAGACTTTTTGTCCGCACCTGTTCTTCGGACGTTATGACTATATTCTGGATATGCCCACTTTTGCCATCCGCAATCTGAAGCTGGAAGGTGACAGAAGTCATTCATATACTTTCCCTCTGAATGAAAATGAAGGGGAAGAAGTGCATACTTCTACAGGGAAGGTTTTGGGTACGGTTGTCAATCCGGTGTGGCTCATCAACGGTTCTTATCATTGGGAGAAACTTTTTGAGTATTCTTTTCAGACTCCTTCGGGAATCACTTTTGAACCGGACAGTCAGCGACTGATTATTTTCAGCCAGGATTCACTTTTTACTTATAATCTGTTGAAACGTCAGCCACAAAAGTATTCTTATAGCAACAAGCTACCCGTAAAATTGCAGCTGGCTACTCACTTCATGAATACAACGGATGGCAAACTTTATGTTTATGAATTAAATAACCTGCCGTTGGGAGATGCTACGGTAGCGGCGCTCGATCTGAATAATCGGGAGTGGAAACAGACCGGAGTAGCAGCCTTGCCGGTACAGTTGCACCATCATGACGGCTTTTGGGATGAAACAACCGGGAAGTATCTCGTTTTTGGCGGTTTTGGTAATAAGCGTTTTAATAATACATTCCTCGAATATGATATCGAAGCCGACCGTTGGGACACCCTTTCTTATTCCGGCGACCGGATTATCCCCCGTTATTTCTCGGGTATGGCAGTCAATAAGAACCGGGAGCATGTCTATGTCTTTGGCGGGATGGGAAATGAATCGGGTGAGCAGAGTGTAGGCCGAAATTATCTTCACGATCTTTATCTGCTTGACAGAAAGCAGCAGTCTGTGCGACGTTTGTGGCAGAACGCTTCGGATCATCGTTTGGTCGTCGCCCGTGATATGATATTGACACCTGATGAGAAGTATATCTATGCCCTGTGTTATCCGGAATATCTTTCGGATACCTATCTGCAACTTTATCGCTTGACGGTTGATGATGGAACGATGAAGGCTTTGGGAGATTCCATCCCGATGCGTTCGGAAGAGATTATGACGAATGCTAACCTTTACTATAATTCATTGACGCATGAGTATTACTGTACGACCACGGAATTTGACAAGAAGGGGCATACGGTGATTCGGACTTATGTGTTGTCCGCCCCTCCGGTTTCTCTGGATGAAATCCGTTCTTACGGTTCCAGGTCTTCTCTGGAGATTCGTTGGTTATGGATAATGGCAGGAATAGGAGTATTATTGCTTGCCGGAGGTGTGCTGTTTGTCAGGAGAAAGCGGGGAAAACAAAGAAATGCGGTTCCGGAATCATCTTCTGTGCTCATGTCACCACCTGTCGGGAGAGAACCGGATAAAAGTGTACAGGGAAAAGAAACGCTTGCAAAAGAAGATTTTGAGTCATCCCTCGTTCGTCCGAATGCAGTTTATTTATTCGGTCCTTTTACGGTAATTGACCGGAATGGGCGGGATATTACTCATTTGTTCAGTTCCCGTTTACGGCAGGTTTTCATCTATATCTTGCTTCATAGTACCCATAATGGAGTATTATCTGCCTCCTTGAATGAGGTTTTCTGGGCCGATAAACCCGACGACAAGGTGAAAAACCTGAAAGGGGTAACGATCAATCAGATTCGCAAAAATCTGGCTGAGCTGGATGGAGTGGAACTTGTACACGACAAGGGATATTTCAGACTGGTGTTTACTGACTGTTATTGTGATTATTTCCGTTTCCGCACCTTGAAGAATGCTGAAGAGGTGGAGAATGAACTCGGCATTTTATTAATGCGTGGCAAATTCCTTGATGGTATGGATGCGGGGATGATGGACCACTTCAAACAAAAAGTAGAAGAGTTCTTGTCTTCCTTTCTGCCACTGGAAATCGAACGTCTGTATCAGCAGCATAAGTATGATGCCGTCATTCGTTTCTGTAATGTGCTTTTCCGGGTTGATCCGGTTAATGAGCTGGCACTGGCCTATGGTATGCATGCCCTTAACCATACAGGTTCGTCACAAGAAGCGATTCTGCAATATTCCCTGTTTGTGCGTGAGTACAAGCAAATGATGAATGAAGAATATTCTACTTCTTATGCAGAGCTGATGAGCAAAAATCCTCCTTTTCATCGATAAAAACATATCGGTTAATGATATTTATTCGCTTATTAATCCGTTATTAACCCATCACTAATAAGTTGCTTAACCTCGCTACATTATGTTTGCAGCGATGTTATTTACTTATTGTTTTATTTAAAAACCTAATACGTATGAAAACAAGATTCTTTATGAAACTTTGTTTATTCAGTTTGTTGGTTTGGTGTATCAGCTCGTGCAAGAGCGATAACGGCGATTCGGTGCGGCCTATTGCACTTGAATGCATGTACACGCATCTGACCGACATGACAAACATGCTTGATACCGCAAAGATCGGTACAAGTGACGGTACTTTCCCATTGGCAAATGCCCAGAACCTGCAAAAAGCTGTCGAAGAACTGCAAACAGGTATTTCTAAAGGTATGGCAGGCTACTTTGTTCTACAGTATGAAATAGATAACTACTGTATAGCCGCCGAAAAAGCAATTGCCGAATTTCAGGATTCCTATCAACAGACATTGCAACCGGGTACGCCTGCCGAATTAAAGGTATTCGGTATTGACGGTAAAGGGCGTATTGAATTTGGGTCCGATCCTGCTTATGGTGGCGGTAATACTTTCACCGTAGAAAGCTGGGTGAAGTATGATGCCGGTTTCTTTGAGTCGGGAATTGGAAGTTTCCTCTCTACTTTTGACGGTAAGCAGCCGAATGAAGGATGGATGATCAACTTCTTAGGCTCAAATCTTCGTACAACGATCGGTATGGGACCACAGGAAGGCCGCGTATTGGAAGAAGGCCGCGCTTATCCTGATAATTTTGGTAAATGGAATCATGTCGTGACGGTGTGGGATAATACTTTGTCTGAAGGACAGTTGAAGATGTATGTCAATGGTGAATTATTCTTCAGTAAGACAAATGATGTGAAGAATGATGCCGGAGTATTACAGAATTATATGCCTAACACCCGTAACCAGAATATGTGGGCATTCCAGGAACCGACTGACAACACACGCTGTATGACCGGATTTATTAAGAAATTCCGTATGTGGAGTACTGCGAAATCGGCGAATGAAGTAAAAACGTTGATGAACTCGGATGTAACGGGAACAGAAAGCGGACTGGTATGTGCATGGGATTTCACGACAGTGGCCGAAGACGTTACCAACATTCCGGATAAGACAGGAAAACACGTTGCGAAAATTGTAGGTAACTACAAATGGTTTAAAGTTGAGAACTAACCTTAATAGACAGACGAAGAGTATGAAAAATAATACGATAAAAATAAAGGCTTTCCTCTGCCTGCTACTTCTGATGTGCGGATGGGTAAGTGTGCAGGCACAGCAGGTGCTTACAGTAAAAGGTGTGGTAGTAGACGCTTTAAAAGAACCGTTGCCCGGAGCCAGCGTTCAGGTGGTAGGAATGTCTACCGGTACGGTGACTGACTTGGATGGTAATTTTAGTCTTCAGGTTCCGAAAGGAAAAACGATTGCTGTTTCTTTTATAGGATACGTGACGCAGGAACTGACTGTAAACCAGAATCAGTCGAGCCTTACCATTCAGTTGAAAGATGATTCCAAGCAGTTGAATGAAGTAGTCGTTATTGGTTATGGTACGGTAGAAAAGAAAGATTTGACAGGTTCTATCCAATCCGTTACCAGCAAAGAATTAAGTAAACTGGTGACTACCGATGTCACTGAAACACTGAACGGACGTGTCGGTGGTGTACTTGTGAATAAGACTTCCAATCGTCCCGGTTCGGATACGAAAATAGAGATTCGCGGTATCAACTCGTTCAATTTCTCGAATGAACCTTTATACGTGATTGACGGAGTACCTTCCCAAACAGGAATGCGTCATCTGAACTCTGCCGATATTGAATCTATCGACATTTTGAAAGATGCCTCTTCCAGTGCAATCTACGGTTCGCGTGGTGCAAACGGGGTGGTGATTATCACTACCAAAGGGGCTAACAAACGTCAGGGCTTTAATATCGACTATTCGGGTTACGTTGGTTTCAAGACTCCTACCCGTATTCCTGAAATGATTGGTAACATGGGCAATGGACTGGAATATGTAGACTATCGCACCGCTTTGTGGAAAAAGAAGTATGGTGATGCTTCACTGAGCCGTCCGGACTTCTTGACTGATGATGAAAAACGCCGTATCAAACATGGCGAATACTATGACTGGTTGCGTGAACTGTCGCAGAATGCATTGACTACCAGTCATTCTGTTTCCGCTACCGGAGGTACAGACAAACTCTCTTTCTCATTCGGCTTGGGATACTTGAAGGATGACGGTATGGTAGGCGATGAAAGCTTTGAACGTATTACGGCTAATGTTGGGTTGGAATATCGTTTTTCTGATAAATTCAAAACTGGGATTAACAGCTATGTTTCTCTGAATAACACGAATGAAGGAGCCAATGATGCTTTGATTAATGCATACTTCCTGCCGCCTACGGTCAGCCCGTACGATAAGGACGGAAGCTACCTGTTTAATTGTCAGCCGACTTCCAGCAAGATCAATCCATTTGTTCAGATTGAAAATAATAAAAGAGAGAAAGAAGCAAACTATACCAACTTCTCCGGTTATCTGGAATATCAGCCGATCAAAGGACTGAGCTTTAAATCGCAGATTGCGGTTCAGTATGATTCGGACGTTTACGGAGAATGGGTAGGTACGATGACACAAGCCAAAGGAGGTCTCAATGCACCGGAAGCTTACCGGAAAGAAGGACGGAATATGAATTGGGTATGGGACAATATCATTACTTATGATAAAACCTGGAAGAATATTCACCGTCTGAATGCTATCGGTTTGTATAGCGTACAGAAAGAAACTCATAAGGGTTCGGAAATGCGTGGCGATGGTCTGCCTTACAACTCGGACTGGCATGCGATCGAAACAGCCGAAGAAATCCGTGACGTGAAGAGTTACTATTGGGAGTCATCCATGCTTTCTTTCATGGGACGTGTCAACTATACGTTGATGGATCGGTACTTGTTTACTGTAACAGGGCGATATGACGGAACTTCCCGTCTGGCTACCGGCAATCAGTGGGGATTTATGCCGTCGGCAGCTGTCGGCTGGCAGATGAAGAATGAGAATTTCCTGAAAAACGTAGACTGGCTGAATAATCTGAAACTCCGGGTCAGCTGGGGTAAATCGGGAAATAACAGTATTGACCATGATATTACCTGGACAAAGCTGGACCTAACACATTATATCTATGGAGGTAAAGGTGAAAATGCTTTCGGATTAGGCGACCGCAAAGGTAACAAAGATCTTCGTTGGGAGATGACTTCGGAGTGGAACTACGGTATTGATTTCGGCTTCCTGAATAATCGTATCAACGGTACGATTGATGTGTATAACCGTACTACGAAAGATTTGATTTTCGCCCGTTCGGTAGGTAACCTCAACGGTTATGGCTCTATCCTTGAGAATATAGGAACGTCCTCCAATAAAGGGGTGGAAATAGGTCTGAACACGGTGAACGTCTCAAAGAAAGACTTCACATGGAAGACAAATCTGACTTTCTCTCTGAACCGTAATAAGATTGTAGACCTCTACGGTGATAAAAAGGATGACTTGGCTAACCGCTGGTTCATCGGTCAGCCGATGAAGGTGATCTATGATCTGGAAAAGGTAGGAATTTGGCAGACGGAAGATAAGGAACTGGCTGCTAAATACGGACAAGTGCCGGGACATATCCGTGTAGCCGATCTGGACGAGAACTATGTGATTGATGAACGTGACTATAAAGTACTCGGCTCTCCGTCACCCGACTGGACAGCAGGTATGACCAATACCTTTACTTACAAGAACTGGGATTTGTCTTTCTATATGTATGCACGTATCGGTGGTGTCTACAATGATGACTTCACTTATATGTTTACCGCATGGGATAATGAACACTGGAACAAACTGAATGTGAAGTACTGGACTCCGGAAAACCACAGCAATGAGTACCAGCAGATCGGTGCGCAATCCTACCATACTCAGGTATTAGGTAAGATCTCCGGTTCGTTCCTGAAAATACAGAATATCACGTTGGGATATACCCTTCCGGAAAACTGGATGAAGAAGATGAAAATGAAAAATGCACGTGCTTACATCAATGTGCAGAATCCGTTTACTTTCACCGACTATCTCGGTCCGGATCCCGAAACGATTGGTGAAGACGTATACAAGTCTTTGTCACTTTATCCGATGACATTTACTTTTGGAGTGAATTTAACCTTCTAAATACTTGAAACCTTATGAAACGAGTAAAAGAACAAATTAAATATTTGGCACTGTTAGCAATCTGTTTGCTAAGCGGATGCTCCGATTTTCTGGATAGTTATAACCCTTCGGCAGTAACGGACGATTTCTATAATACTAAAGAAGGACAAAAGAAATTGTTGACAGATATCAATGCCCGTTACCGCAATGTTTTCAATACAGGCGAATTGCAGTATTACGGAACTGATATCTACATGGCTATCTCCGAAGAACCTGCCGAACGTATGTTCAACGGCTATGACAAAACTTTCAACTCCACCGCTCCGATTGTTGGCGATTATTGGAAAGTACTCTATAAGATTGTGCAGGAAAGTAACATCCTGCTGAATCGCTGCACACCGGATATTGCAGGAAGCGATTATACTTCGCTGACCGCACAAGCCCGCTTTTTCCGGGCGATGGCTTACTATTATCTGGTAGAAACATTCGGTCCCGTACCTTTGCTCACCGAAGAGAATACAAGCGTTATCCAGCAGGCGGAACGTACCGGCGAACAGGCTATTTACACTTTCATCATTACCGAACTGAATGATATAAAGGATAAACTGGACATGACCACGATTTCTGCCGGAAAGGTGACGAATGCGGCAGTGATTCACTTTTTAGGAAAAATGTATCTGACACGTGCTTACAAATCCTTTGCTGAAACAGACGACTTCTCCAATGCAGCAACGACATTTGATTTGCTGGTAGAGAATCCGGCCTCCGGTTATGCTTTGCAGGAAAACTATGCTGCTTTGTTCGATGAAAACAATCAGGCTAATTCGGAAGTGATCTGGGCGATTCAATATGGACTGGATAAGAACTATCGGGGTGATGGAAATCCGCAACAGGCACAGTTCGGATTTAATATTGTAGCATTGGAGCCGGATCTGTTCATTAAGAATCAGAATGATTACTCTAGTGTTTCCCGTAAATACTGGGTGAATCCGAAAGCGCACGAGCTTTATACGGACCCGGAAGCGGATACCCGTTACGATGCGACGTTCAAACGTGAATATTACATAAACAATCCGGATAATGCTGATTACGGTAAGCTGGGAATCTATTTCCCCCGTTGGAACGATAAATCGGGTATGAGTAATAATGCGAAAAGGTTTTATCCGTTCAAGCAGGACGATGAATATGTGTGGTATCCGCAATCTACGGCACTTCCTGTATTAGAAACTGCTTCAGATCGTATGCCGATGGTACGGAAGTTCAGCGATACCAAGATACAATGGGGCGAAGGCGGCTCTCGTGAAGATGTCATTTTCCGCTTGGGTGATACCTACCTGTTGTGTGCTGAGGCTTATCTGGGTGCCGGAAACAAGAAACTGGCATTGGAACGCATCAACAGTATACGTAAGCGTGCCGCTAAAGATGCGACCGCTTATGAAGCAATGAAGCTGACAGATCTGGATATAAACGTTATCATGGATGAACGTGCCCGTGAGTTGATGGGAGAGCATGACCGCTGGTTTGACTTGAAACGTACTCAGACACTGCTGACACGTGTACCTGCATACAATCCGTTTGTGGTGAAGTATGATAATTTGAACAAGAACCATCTGGTACGCCCCATTCCGCAAGATGAACGGAACAAAGTAGATGGATTATCTCAGAATGAAGGTTATTGATTAATGGTTAACTAACAAATGAAAGAAGTAATTATGAAAACGACTATATGTGGCGCTGCACTGTTGCTCAGCCTGACAATGGCTAGTTGTGAAGTGTACGAATCACCGGAAATCAATCAAGGATTGAACGAAGAAAACAACACGTCCCTTTATACAGATGCTTATGATCCGATCAGTAATGTGGGGCAATACTATATGCCGGAAATGAAGGTGAAACCGAAGAAGTACTGGAATTGTGTGGAAGTCGTAACGGTAGGCAGCCGTAATGAGCTGGGACAAACAGAGAAAGTACGCGGATTGCAGTACCACCTGATGTGTCAGTCATTGGCCGGTCTGGCTAATCGTGCCGTAGAACAGGGAACAAGTGAAATAGCCGTTTGGCTGCACGATCACGGTGGTAGTGATTCTTATAAACTGTCTAAGCAGGCACTCGAAGATATGGGTATCCACGAACAGGGGATGCAGAGCGGACTGGAACTGGCACGTAATGATTATGGTCCGTCCGACGGAGTGACTATTCAGCTGAAAGGAATGTTCGACGGATATGTTTTGACGGATATTGAGCATAATCCGGAGAGTGGTGTCGTAGCATCTGTTGCTTCTCATGTTTATAATTCTATTATTGTGGATGTCCGTGACAAAGAGTATTATGAAGAAGCAGGATATACCATGAAATATGATGCAAGAAGCAAAACTACTGCACAGGCATGGGCGGAGTTCAAAGACAAATGCAGCAACAAAGCATTGGTGATCATGCCTGTACAAACCGGTGAATTGCGTGAGTTTGCCATTAAGAATGAGCTTTTCGTATTGAACTTGAATAAGCGTCAGGGAACTTCGATAGCCGGACAAAACACTGCTTTGCTGAAAGAAATCCTTGCCTGGCTGGAGCCGAATGCACCTGTCTACGGATGGGAACAGGGAGTAAGTGAAGATGCTTTTGTCGATTTGGTTTCCAAAAGCGGTCATCCGATGATTCCTTGTGACTGGAGTTATAATCACTCCTTGACTTCATTGCTTTATTCTCAACGTCAGAAATCGACATTGGCTCGCGTGAAGAATCCGCAGTTTCTGGATTATACAAAGAAAAAGAATTTCGTTTCTTTCTTCCTTTCCGATGGTGACAATATTCAGTGGATGATGAATGACTTTAAAGATTTCTATAATGCGGCGGAGTCGGAAGAAGTACGGATGACGTATGGTATTGCTGCTTCAGTGCTTCCGATGATGGCACCGGCACAATTCGATAATCTGTTGAGTCAGCAAAAGCCGAATTGCTCTATTTTGGAAATGCTGGGAGGCGGTTACTATTACGTAGACAATTATAGCGAGAATGGCGACCGGGCGAAGAATCTGAAAGTCGTGGCAGAACGCCTTTCGGCGCATATGCGTCAACATCGTGTGAAACTGCTGGGTGTAATGGCTATGAACGTAAAATCAGAGGCTGCCAAAGAAGCATTTCAGGCTTATGTAGATGCCAATGACCAGTTGGAAGGTATCGTAGCGCTTCAGTATAGCCCTTATGCAGGAGGTGAAGGAGACGTTATTTGGGTAACGAATAAAGCAGGGTATGATATCCCGGTCATTACGGTGAAATACTCTTTGTGGAATTTTGGAAACCGGAATGCAGAACGTGAAGGTACCCCTGCCTATATTGCCGGAAGATTGAAACAGGAAGCACAGCAGGAAAGTTTTTCTGTCGTATGTGTGCATGCATGGAGTAATTTCTCCGATCACGGACAGACGGAAGATCCGCTGATTGAGAACCAGTCCGGGGATATTCGTGGAGCCGGAGCGGCAAAGCTTTGTGCAGGACATCTGAACGATAGTTTTGAAGTCGTAAATATGCAGGAACTGGTATGGCGTTTGCGTATGAGCCAGCGTCCGGAACAGACGAAGAAGTATCTGAGTGAGGTATTTTAATTAACCTGAGTTTCACAGGCTTTCTGCATGGTTTTCTCTGTTTTAACGTGGAAGGAGAAGTGATACAGAAGGCTTGTGAAACTTAAGCAAATAATAATAGATATGGTTACAAGATTGTTTTTCTTATCAATCTGTTTTCCTTTTCTGCTCACTTCGTGTCAGCAGTCAAAGAAGACGGTAGAGTTTGTAGACTACGTGAATCCTTTGATGGGTACCGAGTCTACTTTTGCGTTTTCGCATGGTAATACTTATCCTGCTGTGGCGGTACCTTGGGGGATGAACTTCTGGAGTCCGCAGACGGGGGAGAATGGTAGCGGATGGATGTATACGTATACTGACAGTCTGATGCGCGGTTTCCGGCAGACACATCAGCCCAGTCCCTGGATAAATGACTATGGTACATTTTCCATTATGCCGCTTGCCGGAGAACTGAAAATGAGTCACAAAGAACGTCTGGTTCCGTTCTCACATCAACAGGAGAAAGCGACTCCTTATAACTACAGTGTTACATTCAATAACGGATTGCAGACTTCTCTTTCTGCTACTTCCCGCGGAGCTGTATTCGAAGTCTCTTTCCCTGAAAAGGAAGACCAGTATGTAGTGGTAGATGCATACAACGGAGGAAGTTCAATAACGATTGAACCGGAAAAACGGCTGGTAAAAGGTGCAACACGTTATAATAACGGAGGTGTGCCGGATAACTTCGCTAATTACTTTATGATGGAATTCAGTCATCCCGTCATAGAATACGGTACTTACAATGGAGATACTTTGTTGCACCATCAAACCGATGTAGCGGCCGATTATACCTGTGCCTATCTGAAATTTGATGTTCCGGCAGGTGAAAAGCTGACCATACGTACAGCCTCTTCTTTTATCAGTCCCGAACAGGCTGCCATCAACTTTAATCGTGAAGTAGCCGATGCGGATGTACAACTAATCAGCGGGAAAGCCCGTGAACAGTGGAATAACTATCTCGGACGTGTAGAAGCGGAAGGAGGAACAGACGAACAACTTCGTACCTTCTATTCCTGCCTGTATCGTACATTACTTTTCCCGCGTGAGTTCTATGAGTTTGATTCACAAGGAAATCCTGTTTATTACAGTCCTTATGACGGTAACGTGCATGATGGTTATATGTATACTGACAATGGTTTCTGGGATACGTTCCGTGCGGTTCATCCGTTATTCACATTGCTATATCCGGAAGTTTCGGAACGTGTGACGCAATCTATCATTAATGCTTATAATGAAAGTGGCTTTATGCCCGAATGGGCGAGTCCCGGTCATCGTGGTTGTATGATTGGCAATAACTCTGTTTCCTTATTAGTCGATGCATGGATGAAGGGGATACAAACGGTAGATGCCGAAAAAGCTCTGGAAGCGATGATTCATCAGACACAAGCCCGCCATGCGGAAATAGCTTCTGTAGGGCGTGACGGCTTCGAGTATTATGATAAGCTCGGTTATGTACCTTATCCGGAAGTTCCCGAAGCTACAGCCAAAACACTCGAATATGCTTATGCTGACTGGTGTATCGCCCGCTTTGCGGAATCGCTGGGTAAACAGGATATCGCAGACCAGTATTATCAGAAAGCCCAAAATTACCGCAATCTCTATTATCCGGAACACGGTTTTATGTGGACAAAAGATGCCAAAGGCAACTGGCGTGATCGTTTTGATGCTACGGAATGGGGCGGCCCTTTCACAGAAGGAAGTTCCTGGCACTGGACTTGGAGTGTGTTTCACGATCCGGAAGGCTTATCCGAATTGATGGGCGGACATGAACCGATGATAGCCCGACTCGACTCTATGTTTGTGGCTCCGAACACCTATAACTATGGAACCTATGGTTTCGTTATCCACGAAATAGCTGAGATGGTTGCCTTGAATATGGGACAATATGCGCATGGCAACCAACCAGTGCAGCATGCCATTTACTTGTATGATTATATCGGTCAGCCCTGGAAAACACAGTACCATCTCCGTAATGTTATGGACAAACTCTATAATTCCGGAAGTAAAGGATACTGTGGCGACGAGGACAACGGGCAGACATCTGCCTGGTATGTATTTTCTGCTATGGGCTTCTATCCGGTTTGTTCGGGAATGCCTGAATATGCGGTAGGTTCTCCGTTATTTAAAAAGGTAACTCTGCATCTTCCCGAAGGAAAAAACTTCGTCGTTTCAGCAGCAGATAATGCGGCAGACCGTCCATACATAAGGAAAGCTCTGTTGAATGGACAAGAATTCACACGCAACTATCTGACGCATGATGAACTGAAACAGGGCGGAGAACTGAATCTGTCGATGGACAGCGTTCCGAATCAGCCAAGAGGTACCCAACCGGCAGACTTCCCATATTCTTATTCCAAGTAGTTTCAATAGGTTTTAGTATACTTTTCATTGACCGGTACGGAGAGAATCTTAATTGATTTGATCTGTACCGGTCATACAATAGGAATTTAAAGTCAGGCTTTGTCTTTGCTGTTTCTTTTGTTACCTTTGTGCATCTAATATGAGGTTTATGATACATTCTCTTCCATCTTCCGAACCCTTGACAGCACAAAAGCTTTTCTCAAAGCTTTATGTTTCCTACTATGCCCGTTTGGTTCGTTTCGCTTCCCTTTATGTAGGAGCTATGGGAGACGCAGAGAATATAGTACAAGATTTTTTCCTCTATTTATGGGAACGTAAAGAGATACTTCCGGAACTGCAACAGCCCGATGCATATCTTTTCTCCGCTGTCAAGCATCGTTGTCTGAACTTCCTTTGTTCACAACTTTCTATAGTAGACCGCAGGCAGCCGCTTTCTGATATTATGGAGCAGGAGTTTAAACTGAAACTTTATAGCCTGCAATTACTTGATGACTCTCAAATGTCGATAGACGAAGTAGAAAAACATATCTGCCGTGCAATTGATAACTTACCGGAACGTTGCCGGGAAATATTTGTCATGAGTAAGCTGAAGGGAATGAAATATCGTGAAATAGCCGAATCCCTTGGTATTTCGCAAAATACGGTAGAAGGTCAAATGGCTATTGCCTTGAAGAAACTTCGGGAAGAATTACGCCATTGTATGCCTTTATTGCTTTTATTCGGAATCTGAAACTGCCCTGTTTTTCACTCTGTCGGAATGATAACTCCCCTCTTTTTGATAATTGCATTTTTCTCCCATTAAAATTTTCCTTGATTTTTTTTCATTTTCCTTTGGTGGTAAATGTAAGTTGCTGTGTCTTCTTATTAAAAGCGCGCAATATGATGAATGAGAAATGGAATCAATACTTTTTCGGAGAACCGACCGAAGAGGAAAAACGGGAGCTTTTTCAGGAACTGGAAAAGAACGAAGATATGAAACGGGAATTTGCAGAAATGCAAAATATCGTAGGTCTGTCCGGATTATTACCCAGAGAAGATGATTCTTTGAAAGGCGAACGGAATCTGGAAGCAATGATGAACCGTCAGGAGAAAAAGCTGAGGCGGAAACGGGTGTTGCAAATCGTGCGGTATACTACTTCGGCAGCCGCTATGATTGCTCTGACGTGGATGCTCGCCTGGTATATGTTTGTTGGCTCGGAGACTCCTTCTTATACGGAGATTACAGTTCCGAAAGGGCAACGGGTACATTTAACCCTTCCAGATGGTAGTGAGGCATGGTTGAGTTCGCTTTCTACGTTGAAGTGGCCTTCTGTTTTTTCGTCCGATGCCCGTACGGTAGAACTGGATGGAGAGGGGTTTTTCACTGTGACAAAGGATGCTTCCCGTCCTTTTACAGTGCAGACGCAGAAGTATGATGTAAGAGTGCTTGGTACGGAATTTAATGTGTATGCTTATAGTAACAGTGAGAAGTTTGAGACAGACTTGCTCTCGGGTAAAGTGAGGGTTAGCTCTACCGGATTTCCAGAAGAATCGGTGAATTTATTGCCTGACGAGAAAGTATCTTTGGTAGATGGAAAACTGGTAAAGTCTTCCTCTCATTTTGGAGGAAAGGAATATCGTGAACAAGGAATTTATGACTTTGAAGAATTACCGTTGGGCGAAGTGCTGGAAAGATTGGAGCAATGGTATGATATTCATTTTACTGTAGATGATCCATCTCTGTTGAGTAAGATTATTTCGGGTAAGTTCCGGCAAAGCGATCAGATTGAAACGATTCTGAAAGCAATTAGCCGTGCGGACTTATTTGAGTACAAAATACTGTCACAGCGAGAGATAACGATATATTAATAATCTGATTAAAAGTTTAATGCCTATGTAACACAACGGAGTAGAATAAAACGAAAGTAAATAGACATCAAAACGAGGAATAAAAAGGGGGAAAGTGGTGCAACACTCTCCCCAATTCCTCAGCTATTAATACTTTCTCTGTTTCACGTTTTTGTGAACCTAAAATAAAGTACTAACAAAATCACTTAGCAAAGTTATGAAAAAAATCTTTTCACTGCTCGCTTTGGTCCTGTTTATTAACCTTTTTACATACCAGGCCCAGGCACAGACAGCAGTTGTGAATATTAATAAAACTTCGGTTTCGCTAAAAGAACTGATTCAAGAAGTCGAAAAACAGGCCGGATATTTGTTTGTCTACGGAAAAGACATCAATATCGAACAGAAAGTAAAAATCAATGCCCGGAATAAACAGGTAAAAGCATTGCTTGAAAATGTATTGCCGCAAATAGGGCTGACGTATGAATACGCCGACAACTACATCTCATTGAAGAAAACGCAGGTAGAGAAAAAATCAATAGGTAAAAAAATAATAGTCAAAGGAACCGTAGTAGACAAAAGTGGCGAGCCTATTATCGGAGCTAACATCATGGAGCAGGGAAGTGCTTCTAATGGTACGATCACAGATATCGATGGTAAATTCACGTTATCCTTGCCTTCCAATTCGGTATTAGCGGTTACGTATGTGGGTTTTTCCACAAAGAATATTCCGGTGAACAATCAGAATGCCATTCAGATTGTGATGGAAGAAGATTCTGAAATTCTGGAAGAAGTAGTGGTTGTGGCTTACGGTACGCAGAAGAAGATTTCTTCTACAGCTGCTGTATCAAGCATGAAGACTAAAGATGTAGCGCAAAAGCCGGTTATCAATATTTCTAATAGTTTGGCAGGTCGTATGGCGGGAGTCATTGCAAAACAAGGATCGGGAGAACCGGGAGCTGATGGTTCTGATTTGAGAATCCGTGGTGTGGCTACATTAGGGAACCAATCTCCATTGGTCGTAGTGGATGGAGTTCCCCGTGACTTTTCACGTATCGATCCGAATATGATCGAGGATATTACTATCCTGAAAGATGCAGCTGCCGTAGCTCCTTATGGTATGGCCGGTGCCAATGGGGTAGTATTGGTAACAACAAAAAAGGGAAAAAGCGGTGCTCCGGTACTTTCATACAATGGATATATCGGTTTTCAGAACCCGACCCGCATCACTGACCAGGTTAATTCGTATGAATATGCTTTGATGAAAAACGAAGCGGCTATGAATGCAGGTTATCCCAATTATTATGCCTACTCACAGCATGATCTGGAAATGTACCGGAAAACCTGTGCCGGAGACCCCGATGCCGATCCTGACCGTTATCCTAATAGCAACGGTCTGCGTGACTTGGTACAAAACAATTCTGTGATTACGAATCACAACTTGCAATTATCCGGTGGTAGCGATAAATTCCAGTACTACGTATCTTTAGGATATTCTTATCAGGAAGGAATGTGGAGTACTACCGATTACCAGCGTTTTAATCTGCTGGCTAATTTAAGCGTGGATGCCACCAAATATACGAAAATCAGTTTAAGTCTGGGTGGATGGCACGAAAAGAAGAATTATCCGGGTGCCGATACAGGCGACATCATGTATCAGGCATATCGTACACCTCCTATCTCTGCTATACAGTACTCGAATGGTCTGTGGGGACAATATGTAGGTAAGTCACTTTTCGGGCTGACCTATCGTAGCGGATATCGTCAGGAGCCGGCCGACCAACTGAATACTTCTCTCTCCATAGAGCAACAGCTTCCCTTCATTCAAGGGTTAAGCATCAAAGGAGTAATCAACTACGACCCGTATCGTGTGAAGAAAAAGAAATATCTGACACCGATACCTGTATACACACTGGATGCATCACAAACTCCGTATCAATTCGTGGAAGGATTCCAGGGACCGGAGAAACCGAATCTGGAACAATCGCTTGAAGAAAGCGTGAGCATGACTTATCAGGGAATGATTAATTACTCACGGACTTTCGGCAAGCATACGGTTACCGGACTCGGAGTTATTGAAGCACGCGAAAGAAACGTATGGAATATGAGTGCCAAACGTCTGAATTATAATATTAACATAGATGAAATCAATGCGGGAAGCAGTGACCCTGCCGATATCAGCAACGGTGGTACGTCTTGGAAAGAACGTCAGGTAGGTTATGCATTCCGTTTGGGATATAATTATGATAACCGTTATATGGCGGAAGTTTCCGGTCGTTATGACGGACACTACTATTTTGCTCCAGGCAAACGTTTTGGTTTCTTCCCTGCTTTCTCACTGGGATGGAACTTGCGGGAAGAATCCTTTATGAAAGATGTCGAATGGATGGATAAACTGAAATTGCGTCTTTCTTATGGTGAGTCCGGAAACTTGGCTGGTAGTTCCTATCAATATATGAGTGATTACGGATTCGGAAACGCTGTAAACTTTGGCGGTGTACCTATGATGGGTATGTGGGAGAACTTGCAGGGGAACCCGAACATTACTTGGGAGAAAGCTAAGAAGTTTGACTTCGGTGTGGAGTTTTCCGTATTGAACGGTATGTTTTCTCTGGAAGCTGACTATTTCTATGAGAAGCGTTCGAATATGCTGATGGCTCCGAATGCATTGGTTCCGGCAGAATATGGTATTCCTTTGTCACAGGTCAATGCGGGAAGTATGCACAATCAAGGTATTGATTTATCTCTGAATTTCAACAAACGTATCGGCAAAGACTGGATGATCAGTGCAAAAGGTACTTTCACTTTCGCACGTAATATTCTGGATGAAGTATTTGAGACGGAAGCCACCTTCAATAATCCGAATCGTCGCAGAACAGGACGTCCCGACGGAACAATGTTCGGATACAATGCTTTGGGGTACTTTACTTATGACGACTTCAATCCTGACGGTTCCTTAAAGGCCGGCATCGCTACTCAACCTTGGGGACAGGTATATCCGGGTGATTTGCGCTACGAAGATTTAAGCGGTCCTAACGGCGTGCCTGATGGAAAGATTGACGGACACGACCAGACAGTGATCGGCTTCTCTAACTGGGCGCCCGAAATTATTTTCGGTCTGGCTCCTACTGTCCAATGGAAGAACTTCGACCTGAACGCATTGATTCAAGGGGCTACCCGTACCAGCATTTCATTGGGGGAGACTTTGGTAATGCCTTTCTTTGATTCCGGTTCGGCTACTAAGTTACAATTCAGTGATCACTGGACGCCGGATAACACGAACGCACCTTATCCCCGTCTGACCAGTGAAGTAACGGTGAATAACCATCGTCAACCTTCTTCGTGGTGGGTACGTGATGCTACTTATATCCGTTTGAAGAGTATTGAAATCGGTTATACCTTGCCTCGTTCGGCACTGAACTTTATTGGTATCAGCTCTGCCCGTGTATATGCTTCCGGACAAAACCTCTGGACATGGACTCCGTTTATGAAAGAATTGATTGACCCGGAAGCTAAATCCGCTAATGGTAAATACTATATGCAGCAGGCTGTATATGCTTTTGGTTTGAATATTACTTTTTAATTAGTTAACCATCATAACAAGATAGAATATGAGAATACATAATATAATAAAAACAGTTTGCCTGGCAGGCTCATTAGCCTTGTTGTCTGCCTGTGAAGACTGGCTTGAAATAGAGCCGAAAGACCGTTTTGGAGATACAACGGTTTGGGGATCGGAAGAAAATGCCGATATGTTTCTGAATGATATCTATAATCAGTTGCCGCATCTGAACAATGAAACACAGAATCTGGATCAATATTCGGATAATTCATACGTAGGTGCGGAATGGATGAATGCCCGTACAACGATTTATACCGGAGCATTATCTCCTACCAGTTGGATACCCGGCCCTTGGGATATGTGGAAATGGGGACGTCAGAACAATGACGACGCCAAAGGACAGTATGAACGTATCCGCTCCTGTAATCTGTTCATTACAAAAGTAACAGAATCCGATTTCTCGGCAGATTATAAGAAAGAACGTCTTGCAGAAGCGCGTTTCCTGCGTGCCTGGTTCTATCATTATCTCTGGATGGCGTACGGTGGTGTGCCTATCATCACGGAAGTGCTGGATAATAACGTGAGTACGGATATCTTTTATCCGCGTGAGACTGCACAGAAAACATTTGAGTTTATCGACAAAGAGTTGGACGAGATTAAAGATGATCTTCCTCCGCACCGTAGCGGTTCCGATCTGGGGCGTGCTTCCAAAGGAGCAATTCTGACACTGAAAGGATGGGTGGAACTGTTTCATGCCAGTGAATTGCGTAATCCGGGCAAAGATAAGAAACGCTGGGAAGCAGCTGCAGCTACCTTGAAAGATGTAATTGACTTACAGGTCTATCATCTGCAACCGACTATTCTGGACCTTTGGACAGAAGCTACCAACAATAACGATGAAGTGATCTTCGACTTCCAGATGTCTAAGCAGAATGGCGGGCGTCGTGAAGGCCTGTTCGGTCCGGTGTTTGTAAAAGGAGTACAGTCCAGTTGGGGAAATATGCAGCCTACACAGGAACTGGTTGACGACTATTGCATGGCAAACGGATTGCCTATCACTGACCCTGCATCCGGTTACAATAAGAATAATCCTTATAAAAATCGTGAGAAACGCTTCTACCAGAGCATCCTGTATGACGGATCCATGTGGCAGGGGGAAGAGATTATCACTCGTGTAGGCGTAGGTAGTCCCAATGAGATTGATACTTCTTCGGATAGTGACGTTACGAATACGGGATACTATACTCGTAAGACGATTGACGAATCCGTGAATGGAGCGGACAATCTGCAAATGAGCAACGGAATGGCAAATTATATTTTCTTCCGTTATGCAGATGTGTTGCTGATGTATGCAGAAGCTTCTTTGGAAGCCGGAGATAAACCGACTGCCATCGAATATTTGGATATGGTGAGAACACGTGGAGATAATATGCCTTCTATCAACGATACTTATCCGCAGGGAATCACAGAGAATCAGTTGCGGGAAATCATTCGGAGAGATCGTCGCATAGAACTGGCGTTTGAAGATAAGCGTTGGTGGGACATTCTTCGCTGGAAGATTTGTGATGGTGAAAACGGAGTGATGAATAAACCGATTGGCGGTATGAAAATAGAAGATACCAATGGAGATGGTGTGTGGGAATACAATTATCATGAAGTTGGTAAACGTACCTTCCTGCCACGTATGTATTATCAGCC
The DNA here is from genome assembly GCF_023656585.1 of Bacteroides sp. B1-V-101. Classification (NCBI taxonomy): domain Bacteria; kingdom Pseudomonadati; phylum Bacteroidota; class Bacteroidia; order Bacteroidales; family Bacteroidaceae; genus Bacteroides; species Bacteroides sp. B1-V-101. The sequence continues at coordinate 72,429 of NZ_JAMOKH010000014.1, forward strand.
CATTCCGCAGTATGTGATAGACAAGAATCCGGTGATCCGCGAGCAAAATGGTGGTGAAGACGGATGGGTAAACGGGCAGAATCCCGGATATTAATAAAGAATGTAAACCTTGAAAGATTATTCGTATGAAACTAAATAGATTTGTCATGGCGGCAAGTGCGGTACTTTGTTCGTTTGCCTTGCTGAGTGGATGTAGTGATGATGATGTTTGTAAAGTATATATTCCGGAAGCCAAAACTTTGCAGATTAAAAACTTCGATTTGGGTGAAGAACTGAGAGAAGTATTTCATGTGGCTGTGACTGCCAGTGACTATGTGACCCGTTCCGGTAAGGAAGTGGGAGGAGATGTAAAGGTACAGTTGACTGTGGATGAGGCGAAGGTGCAGGAGTATAATTCTTTGTGTGGGACAGACTATCCTTTGCTTCCTTCCGATTGCTATACGCTGACAACAGAAACTGTGATTCCGGCCGGGGAGAGTTCTTCTGCCGATCTGGTGCTTACGGTAAATGCACAGGGAAAAATCCAGCCGTTTGATTCTTATTTGTTGCTGGTCACTATCACTTCGGTAGAAGGTGCGCAGGCGGATCATATTCAGCAGACAGTATATTACCTTTTGAGTGGTGCGGAGGATGTATGGGCGATGCCATTGGCCGACCGCAGTGCATGGCAGGTAGTAGAAGTTTCTTCGGAAGAGACGAGCGGCGAAGGGTCGGATAACGGTCACGCTATCCACGCTTTTGACGGACTGAAAGGAACTTTCTGGCATACACAATGGAAAGGCAACGAGCCTCAGCCACCACATCATATCGTAGTAGATATGGGGCAGGAAGTGAAAATGCTGGGCTTTCAGTATGTATCCAGAGATCATGGTGAAGCATGGCCGCAGGAGATGACGATGGAAACCAGTCTGGATGGCTCGAAGTGGGAGTCGGCAGGAACTTACAGCGACCTTCCTGCGGGGGCAAAAGAGGAATTCCGTTCCTATTTTCCGGGATTTAAGCAGGCACGTTATTTCCGTCTGACAATAACTGCCGTGTATAGTGGCAAATGGGCAACAGCGGTAGCAGAGATTAATGCGATTTCTATTATTAAATAACAGAAAAAACGATTACCATGAAAAAATACATTTATATACTTTTGACGTTCTGTCTGTTAATCTCCTGTATGGAAGATCCGACGGCAGGTGTGGTCGTTCCTAAATATACTCCGTCTACCGAGAATCCGGGAGGTCCGGGTGAAGAACCGGGTGATGGGCTGATAGATCCGGCAGAACCGCTGGACAGGGGATTTATGCATCTGAAAGGTCGTGAACTGAAATCCCTGAATTCTATTTCCATCACAGGACTGAATGATGGCGAGAAAGTAATTCTTTCCACTTTGGCAGGGCTTGCGGCAAGAGTGACGGGCGATCAGGTTTATATCAATGAAGGAGGTCCTTCTTCCGTATGGTTGAAGCAGATGCAGAATAAGTACGGAATTCCGGTAAATACTTATAATGCTTTGGCTCCGTTGGTACAGCATTATGTAGAAACCGGAGTGATCAAGGGGTATATTGTCTATACGCCTTATTCGGAAGGACAATCTCATTCGATCAATGTAGCTACTTCTTTATGTGGGTTGCTTCGGGGGATTGCGGTACCGGAATCTCTTGTCGATAAGGTAAAGGCAATGGGAGTGACAACCGAACTTATGGACGTAAGGTCTTATGATGAGAAGTGGTTGTACGAGAATTATAAAGACCAGTTGGACAAGAGTCTTGCAGCCGATATGAAACCGGAAATCTTCCATCACCTGCGCGATTATATCACAATGACCAATGCTTTTGCTTTTTATGACTACAATGCGCGCAGGGATTGGTCATGGCGTACTTCTATACTGAAAGATCTGGATAAAGGAGCTTATTGTTTCGGTTATTATGATCTGGATGAATGGGGCATGGTGAATAATGCTTCTCAATTGGGTGTTTCTATGTTGCCGACCGATCAGGCGGCTAATCTGGCCACGTTGAGTAGTATATATGATACAACAGGACTGAAACAGCGTCCGGCAACTAAAGAAGTGGTTACCGAAGAGAATGTGCACTATGTGACATTCCTCGTCAGTGACGGTGATAATATTGCGTTTAACCTTTGGGGGCAACAAGGATACATGGATCATGACCTGCACGGTCAATTCCCACTCGGATATACCATTTCACCTTCTCTGTACGATTTGGCTCCGGCTGCTTTACGCTGGTACTATGAGAATAGCAAAGAAGGCGATTACTTTGTAGCGGGTCCGAGTGGCAGCAGCTATATATTCCCGAGTAAGATGTCGGATGCCGACCTGGACGATTATCTGGCTAAGTTGAATGAGTATGTCGATAAGTCAGGCTTGAATATCTGTAATATTCTGGATCAGAAGATTATGGATAATCCGAAAGTTTACAATAAGTATCTGGCTCAGCCTAATATCGATGCGATTTTCTACACAGGATATGGAGAAAAAGGGGATGGAAGAATCAAATTTTCGGATAATGGCAAGCCGGTGATTGAGCAGAGAAGCGTATTATGGGAAGGCATCGACGGTGGCTCGAACAGAGGTGAAGAATCGACTGTCATTTCTCAGATCAATAGCCGCTCTGCCAATCCGCATAGTGCCGACGGATATACTTTTGTATTTGTACATTGCTGGACAAAGAACCAGCAAAGTATCAAAACCGTCATTGATGGATTGAATGACAATGTGCGTGTTGTTCCGGTCGATCAATTCGTGCAGCTGGTGAAACAAAATCTGGGTCCTAAATAAACGAATATACTCGTAAGTTATTTATTATGAACATAAAAGTATTAGTTGCATCGGCAGTTGCTGCATTCAGTTCTCTGCCGGTCATAGCTCAACAAGCACCAGCTCCTTGCGGGTTGGTTCCGAGTGCCCGTCAACTTGAATGGTACAATCGGGAGATGATTGCTTTCTTTCATTTTGGAATCAATACATTTGAAGAATATGTGAATGAAGGTGACGGGAAGGCAAGTACGGCAATTTTCAATCCCACAGCCCTGGATTGCAGGCAGTGGATGCAGACATTAAAAGCAGCGGGGATTCCCGCTGCTATTCTGACTGCCAAGCATGCCGACGGATTTTGCTTGTGGCCTAGCAAGTACACAGATTATAGTGTGAAGAATGCAGCGTGGAAGAACGGTAAAGGAGATGTAGTCCGCGAGTTTGTCGATGCTTGTGAAGAGTATGGATTGAAGGCAGGAATCTATCTGGGACCTCATGACCGTCACGAACACCTTTCACCTTTATATACGACCGAACGCTACAAGGAATATTATGCCCACCAGCTTGGCGAACTGATGAGTGATTACGGTAAGATATGGGAAACATGGTGGGACGGCGCGGGAGCCGACGAATTGACAACGCCTGTTTATCGTCATTGGTATAAGATTGTCCGTGAAAAACAGCCGGATTGCGTTATCTTCGGTACAAAGAATTCTTATCCGTTTGCTGATGTCCGCTGGATGGGGAATGAAGCGGGAGAAGCGGGTGATCCTTGTTGGGCGACGACTGACTCAGTAGCTATTCGTGATGAAGCTCAGTATTACAAAGGTTTGAATGAGGGTATGCTGGATGGTGATGCGTATATTCCGGCAGAAACAGATGTTTCAATACGTCCCAGCTGGTTCTATCATGCCGAAGAGGATAGCCGTGTGAAGAGTGTCCGTGAACTTTGGGATATCTACTGTACCTCCGTGGGGCGTAATAGTGTATTGCTTCTGAATTTCCCGCCCGACAGACGTGGTTTGATTCATTCGACCGATTCGCTGCACGCCGCCTTGTTAAAACAGGGGATTGATGAGACTTTCAGTACGAATCTGTTGAGAGGAGCCAAAGTGAAAGCGACCAATGTACGGGGTGCAAAGTATAGTCCGGAAAAAATGCTGGACAATGAGAAAAACACTTATTTTGCTGGAAAAGACGGAGAGGTAAAAGCGGATATAATTTTTACCTTGCCCAAAACTATTGAGTTTGATTGTCTGATGATCGAAGAAGTTATCGAATTGGGACATCGGACGACGAAGTGGAGTGTGGAGTACACTGTTGATGGCAAAAACTGGATCACCATTCCGGAGGCGACGGACAAGCAGGCCATTGGTCATAAATGGATTGTACGTCTGGCACCGGTGAAAGCAAAGCAGGTACGTTTGCGTATTCAGGACGGTAAGGCTTGTCCGGCTATCCATACTTTTGGCGTATATAAACAGTCACCGGTTTTCAAATTATAATATAAATTAGACTACTAAATGATGCAACGATTAAAAATCTTGGGAAGTGCATTGATTGCACTGTCGTTTTCCGCCTCTGCGGTTGTGGCGCAGCAGTTTGATCCGAAGCAAGGATATGAAATCCATACGGTCAACGGATTAGTGCTGGACAATCAGGAGAGTCTAGATACGAATACGAAAATATTTATCAGTAAGCGGGAGGCAGACAAAGAATCGCAGGTCTGGAACCTGATTCCATGCGAACAAGAGGGATGCTATACGATAACCAGTCCCTTGACTCAAATGAATGTAGATAATAGTGATAAAGGAAAAGTAGAATGTTCCGTGATTCAATGGTCGGCAGACCCTAAAAATCCGAACCAGCAATGGAAAATAACGGCTTTGCCGAATGGGAATTACGTATTAACCAATGTCGGGACTGGCTATAACTTAGGATTTCCTGATGCCGGACTGGTCGGAGAGCCTGTCTTTCAGTTAGAACCGGAAGCTTCGAAAAGTAACCAGCAGTGGCAGATACGGAAATCGAACCTGAAAGTAGTGGCGGAAGCCTTGAAAACAACGAGTCATAATGACTGGGAAAATGAACGTATCTATGCAATCAATAAAGAAGAAGGCAGGGCTACATTTATTCCTTTCGCCAATTCGGAAGAGATGAAGGCGGATCCCGCTTATACCCGTCCTTGGGAGCGTACCCGCTCTTCCCGTTATCTGCTGTTGAATGGAAACTGGAAGTTTAACTGGGTGAAACAACCTTCGGAACGTCCGGTGGATTTCTATAAAACGAGTTATGATGTCTCTGGCTGGAAAGAGATTCCTGTTCCCTCCAACTGGGAGATGCACGGATATGGTACACCTATTTATACCAATATTACTTATCCCATCCGTAACAATCCTCCTTTTATACAGGGGCAGCGTGGATATGCTGTAGAGAAAGAGCCGAATGCGGTAGGATCTTATCGCCGTGAATTTGCTCTTCCTGCCGACTGGAAAGACAAAGAAGTCTTTATCCATTTCGATGGAATTTATAGTGCAGCTTATGTATGGATCAACGGTAAGAAAGTCGGTTATTCGCAAGGGTCCAGTAATGATGCAGAATTTCGTATCACTCCTTACGTCAAAGCGGGTAATAATACGGTTGCCGTAGAAGTTTACCGCTGGTGTGACGGCAGTTTCCTTGAAGATCAGGATATGTTCCGTTTAAGTGGTATTCATCGGGATGTTTATTTGGTAGCCAGTCCGAAAGTTCGTCTACGTGACATTCACCTGACTTCTCAGATCAGCGACCGTCTGGATAAAGCGGAACTGAAAGTGAAAACGGATGTGCATAATTACGGAAAGAAAGTACAGGAAGCTACCGTACGTGTCTCTTTGCTGAATACGGAAGGAAAGCCTGTGAGTTCGTTTATCATACCTACCGGTAAGATAACTGGTGGACAGGAAAACGTCTGTGAAGGTACGACTACGATTCGCGACCCTCGGTTATGGAGTGCTGAGACTCCTTCTCTGTATACCGTCCAACTGGAACTGCTTGATGCCGCAGGCAATGTGCTTGAAGCGACGAGCCAGCAATATGGCTTCCGTAAGATAGAGATCCGGAATAATAAGGTGTATATCAACAATGCATTGATCCTTTTTAAAGGAGCCAACCGGCATGACATACATCCGCAGTTTGGAAAAGCTGTTCCGGTGGAAAGCATGATAGAGGACATTCTTCTCTTTAAGCGTTTCAATCTCAACACGATTCGTACCAGTCATTATCCGAACGATCCGAAGATGTATTCGCTGTATGATTATTATGGCTTGTACGTCATGGATGAGGCCGATATTGAGTGTCACGGCAATATGTCGCTGTCAAACCGTGAAAGTTGGGAAGGAGCTTACGTCGACCGGATGGTGCGTATGGTGGAACGGGATAAGAATCATCCTTCGGTCATTTTCTGGTCAATGGGCAATGAGTCCGGTGGTGGTCGTAACTTTGAGGTTACCTATCAGGCAGCCAAAGCGATAGACGACCGTTATATCCATTATGAAGGAATGAACGATGTGGCCGATATGGATTCCCGTATGTATCCTTCGATTGAAAGTATGATCGAACAGGACGAGCAACCCCGTAACAAGCCTTATTTCCTTTGTGAATATGCTCATGCGATGGGCAACGCCATCGGTAATCTGGAAGAATACTGGGATTATATCGAGCATCATTCGAAACGTATGATCGGAGGATGCATCTGGGATTGGGTGGATCAGGGCATTAATATGCCCGGACAGCCTGCCGATCATTATTATTTTGGAGGCAGCTTCGGTGATCGCCCTAACGACAATGATTTCTGTTGTAACGGGATTGTGACGGCTGATCGTCAAGTTACTCCTAAGTTGTGGGAAGTGAAGAAAGTCTACCAATATATCACATTGGAACCGAATGCTGAAAACAGTATCGGCGTTCGTAACCGCTATGCTTTCCTGAATCTGCATGATTTTAATCTGCGCTATGTGATTTTGAAAGATGGTGTGCCGATAGCGGAAGAAGAGTTCAGCCTACCCGATGGTAAGCCTGGAGAGCATCGTGCGGTGCAGATACCTTATTCCCGCTATTTAACTTCAGAAGGTGAATATTATTTGAACCTTGAAATAAAACTAAAGAAGGATTGCGTATGGGCAAAAGCCGGACATATCGTAGCTACGGAACAACTTTTGCTTCAAAAATCCCCGAATACCGGGCTACAGCCGGTAGCAGTTTCCGCCTCATCTAAAGAATCTCTGTTTAAGGTGGTGGAAGAGGAGAAGCGTTATTTGTTCTTCCGCCGTCCCGGTGTAGAAATCACCTTTGATAAGAAAGAAGGCAAGTTGACCGGTATCCGTTATAATGGCGATAATATGCTTCATCTGCGTGAAGGATGGTCGCTGAATACGTTCCGTTTTATCAATAACGATGTGCGTAAATGGCAGGATACCCAAACGGAGGTAATCAGTTTCGACTGGAAATGGTCGGAAGATAATCAGTCGGCAATTGTAACGATTCAGTTGCAGGAAACCGTCGGAGATGTGAAAGTGCCTTATACATTGATTTACCGTTTGTATGGTAATGGTGAAATAGATGTGGATGCTTCTTTTACAACGAATGATGACTTTAATCTTCCCCGTCTGTCGTTACAGGCCTTCTTTAATCCTTCGTTGGAGCAGTTGGAATGGTATGGTCGCGGTCCGATAGAAAATTATCGGGATCGGAAGAATGCGGCTTATGTCGGCAAATACCAGTCTGCTGTCAATGATATGAAAGAGAGTTATGCCCGTTCTCAGACGATGGGTGGGCGTTGTGATACCCGCTGGCTGACTTTGACCAATAAAGCAGGTAAAGGAATCAAGATTACTGCTGCCGATACATTTGATTTCAGTGCTTTGCACTATACGGATAAGGACTTGTTTGAAATCAAGTACGGTCATGCCTTGCCTGATATTTATCGTGCGGAGGTGGTGCTGAATCTGGATTGCATACAGCGTGGTCTGGGTAATGCCAGTTGCGGACCGGGTCCCCGTCCCGCTTATGAAATTCAGAAGAATACAGTTTATAAATATGCTTTCCGCATGTCTCCTTTTTCAAAATAAGGAAAGATTGACAGGATAACAAGGTCTTAATAGTTTGTAGAAAGAGTGAGCAGCCAAATCTTATAAAAGATGGCAACTGCTTACTCTTTTTTTGTATTTAAGGATAGATTCTGTGTTCTTTTCGTACTTTTGTAACATGGACTCTAAATTATATACCACGATGAAACAAAGAATTATATTATTCGGATTAATACTTGTAGGAACAGTAACTTTTGCACAGTCTCCCGAAGAAAAGGGCTTGAACACGATCAACCGTTCTTCTGCCGAAGCAACAATCGGTTTCCTTGCAAGTGATGAATTACAGGGACGTGAAGCCGGATTCCACGGTTCGTATGTCTCCTCTGAGTATATAGCATCTATCTTACAATGGATGGGAATCCAACCTCTGAACGAAAGCTACTTCCAGCCTTTTGATGCTTACCGCAAAGAGCGTCAGAAGAAAGGACGTCTGGAAGTTCATCCGGACTCTGTAGCGAAGCTGAAACAGGAAGTTCATCAAAAACTATCTATGAGGAACGTACTGGCTATGATTCCCGGTAAGAATACGAAGGAATATGTCATCGTAGGCGCTCACTTTGACCATTTGGGGATAGACCCGGCACTTGACGGAGATCAGATTTATAACGGCGCGGATGACAATGCTTCCGGTGTCTCGGCTGTATTGCAGATTGCCCGGGCATTTCTTGCAAGCGGACAACAACCGGAGCGAAATGTAATCTTTGCCTTTTGGGACGGAGAAGAAAAGGGATTGCTCGGTTCTAAATATTTTGTACAGACTTGCCCTTTTGTTTCGCAGATCAAGGGATATCTCAACTTTGATATGATAGGTCGCAACAATAAGCCGGAACAACCGAAACATGTCGTCTATTTCTATACAGCTGCTCACCCCTCTTTTGGAGACTGGCTGAAAAAGGATATTAAGAAGTATGGTTTACAGTTGGAACCGGACTATCGTGCCTGGGACAATCCGGTAGGGGACAGTGACAATGGAACGTTTGCCAAAGCAGGTATTCCTATTATCTGGTATCATACGGACGGACATCCCGATTATCACCAGCCATCCGATCATGCTGACCGGTTAAACTGGGATAAGATAGTGGAAATCACCAAGGCTTCTTTTCTTAATATGTGGAAGATGGCCAATGAAGCTTCATGGTAACTCAGCCTCACTGAAAGGCTGTTTTACATCTTGCAATAAAGGGCGGAAGGAATCAGTTTGAATAACCATGCCACATATTTCCATCTTTTGGAGATAAAGGCGACTTTTTTCCTGTCTGATATAGCCTTTTTGATTTGTTTTACGGCTTTATCGACAGGAGTAACCCAAAACAATCCTTCTCCTTTCGCCATCGCTGTATCTACAAATCCCGGACGGATGTCAGTGGTGTAGACAGCAAAGGGTAGCTTTGCCGCCTTTTGCCGCAGTCCCTCCATGTAATTGATTTGATAGGCTTTTGAAGCATTATAAGCTGGTGCTACACCGCTGCCGCGTGTTCCGCCTACTGAGGAAATGTTAATCAGATGCCCGCCTTTCTGCTGTTCAAAGTACCGGAACCCCCAGCCAGCGATATTGGTAAATCCCACTACGTTGGTCAATAAGGTCGGTTCTTCGAGCTGATAGGAGAGCTGTGGATTCAGTTCCCCCGTTCCGGCACAGATAATCAGCATATCCATGCCTTCCATTTCTTGTACAAGCGTTTCCAGCGATGAAAGGGTCGTTTCTGTGTGAGTGATGTCACATACCTGATAGAATAGTTTATCTTTATCTTGTGCGCAAATCTCTTTTAATAGATTCTCACGGCGACCGGTGATGCCGATAAGGCAGTCTTCACGGGCATACTGTTCTGCCAATCCACGACCGATGCCGGAGGTTGCGCCTACAATTATTATTTTCTTCATGAATTTAAATAGACTATGTTTGCCTGCAAAGGTAGGAGAGGAGTCTGAATAAAATCTTGATTGAAATCAAGAATTTACTTCCGAACTACTTTTCTCCGGATGCGGCTCAACGTTTCCGGACGAATAAGTAGATAGGAGGCGAGTTCTTTTAAAGTAATCAGTTTCAGCAGGTCGGGACAGCGGTTGATAATATCCAGATAACGTTCTTCCGGTGTCAGACTGTACATGGAGATCATCCGGTCATAGATTTCCCACAGAAGAGTTTCTGCAATCTGGCGTCCCAGTTTTTGGTGGTCGTTGTTAATGTCGTAGAAATCTGCCAGTTGGGAATGGTTGATCACATACACCGTACAGTCGCATAACGCTTGAATATCTACATTTGATTGGTCCTGCAACTGGAAAGCCGGATAATTCCCGACAAAAGAATGGTCGAATGTATATCCGACAATGCTGCTTTCGCCCAGACTGTTGACGCAACAATAGCGGAAAGAGCCGGAAACAACAAACCCCATGATCTTACAGGCTTCTCCTTGCCGTACAAAGTACTCTCCTTTTTTATAAAAAGTCTCTTTCCCCTGCTGTAATGTAAAATCTACAATAGGGGAATAGTTGATATGGGAAGTATATTTATTGAAATCTTCCACAGTGCGGCTATGATTAACCTTCGTTTATCACTTGGAATCCGGCAAGTTTTAAATCCTCCCAATAACCGGGATACGATTTGGAAACAACTTGCGGGTCAGCAATCAGTAAGTTGGGACAAGAGGTTACTGCCGGTGCGAATGCCATCGCCATCCGGTGGTCTTCGTAGGTCGCAATCACAGGAACCGCTTCCGGTTCGCAACGTTCGCCGTTCCACATCAATACGCTGTCATTTTCTTCTTCGATGAGGTATCCCAGCTTTTTAAGTTCGGTTCTCAATGCGGCGATGCGGTCTGTTTCCTTTATTTTCAGACTTTGCAAGCCTGTGAAGCGGAAAGGGATATTTAATAAAGCGCAAGTTACAACGAACGTCTGTGCCAAGTCCGGAATGTCAACGAAGTCTTCTTCCAGTCGTTCCGGTGCCTTGCCTGTTTTTTTGATCTTTATGCCTTGGGGAGTGAACTCCGTCGTGATCCCCAGACGGGAGAAAACTTCCGCTCCCCGACTGTCTCCCTGATAACTGTTGCGGAATAATCCCAACAGTTCAATCTCTGCTTCCGGAGACAAAGCGGCAATCTGATACCAGTAAGAAGCAGCGCTCCAGTCGCTTTCTACGGTGAAGGGGACACTCTGATACGGTTGCGGAGCTACGGAGATGCTGCTGGGTGAAGTCCATGCCGCTTTTGCTCCGAAGTCCTGCATTAATTGCAGTGTCAGATTGATATAAGGACGGGAAATGATTTCTCCTGTCAAGTGCAGTGTCAGTCCGTCTTTGAGCACAGGACCTATCATCAGCAGGGCGGATATATACTGTGAACTGACGTTTCCCTTCAGCGTGATTTCATTTCCTTTCAGCTCTGCGCCCTTGATGCGAAGAGGCGGATATCCTTCGTTATGGGTGTACTCTATTTCAGCTCCCAACTCGCGAAGGGCGTTGACCAGAATCTGTATTGGGCGTTGCTGCATACGGGCGGTGCCTGTGATAATCCGCTCTCCCGAAGTGGCACTCAGATAAGCGGTCAGGAAACGCATGGCGGTTCCGGCTGCCATGATGTCTATAGTCTCTTTACCTTCGGTCAGGGCTTTTATCATGACTTGGGTATCATCGCAATCGGACAGGTTTTCCGGCGGATAAATGCCTTTACCCAGCGCATTGATGATGAGTGCACGGTTGCTGATACTTTTGGAAGCTGGCAACTGGATTGTTGCCTTTACCATGGAAGGGGAAATAAGTTTATAGAGCATCATTCTAAGTATATTCTTTGTTATGGAGTACAAAAGTAGAGATTTATTCGGAGACTTCCAACAGCTTCTGACTCTTATTGAGAGAGTTGAAATAATATCTGTACCGATGTTTCTGCTGATATTTGGTTTATCAATTAACAGTTTATAATGAATAGTTTGCGAAGAAACTTTATATTTGTGGCAAATAAAATAACTAATTTATGAATATACCGAATATCCGTTTGCTGAATCAGCAGTTATTAAATCCACTTTTTCGTGAACCTAAAGAGTTGGTATCCTGGATGGGAGCCATGCAGGCACAGAACTATTCCATAGTGAAGTGGGCAGTAGGGATGCGTCTGAAATCGGCTACAATTCAGGCAGTAGAGAAGGCGTTGCATGAAGGAGAAATTCTGAGGACTCATGTGATGCGTCCTACGTGGCATCTGGTGGCGGCAGAGGATATCCGCTGGATGCTGAAACTTTCCGCGCAACGTATTATTTCGGCAAATGATTCTTTTGCGAAAGGATATGATCTGGACATCCCAAATGAACTCTATACGAAAGCGCATGACCTGTTGGAGAAGATTCTTTGTGGAAAGAAAAGCCTGACAAAACAAGAGATTGCCGAACACTTTAACCGTTCGGGGATTGTGGCGGACAATCGCCGTATGACTCGCTTTATGGCACGTGCGGAGCAGGAAGGCATCATTTGTAGTGGCGAGGACAGAGGAAGCAAATGCACGTACGCACTTTTGGAAGAACGGGTTCCGCCGATGCCCGAACTGACGAAAGACGAGTCTTTGGCGCGCTTGGCACGGAGTTATTTCCGTAGCCATTCTCCGGCAGTTTTGCAGGATTTCATTTGGTGGTCGGGGCTGCCGATTTCGGATGCAAAACAGGCTGTTTATCTGATTGCTTCGGAACTGACAACCGAACAATGGAAAGAACAGACATGGTATATTCATGACACCTGCCGGACTCGTGGCAAACTGTCGGGACATATACATCTTTTGCCCTCCTATGATGAATATCTGCTGGGATATAAAGACCGGACGGATGTTCTGCCTCTTGAACATTATCCCAAAGCGTTTACTAACAACGGACTGTTCTTTCCGATTGTCCTTCATAACGGTCAGGTCATAGGAAACTGGGATAAATCGGAAAAGAAGAAAAGTGTCGACCTGAAATATTCATGGTTCAGACAGGTGGCCGATATGGATGAAGAAACGTTGGAACGGGAGCGGCAGAAGTTTGCCCGTTTTTTGGGAAAATAGCTTGATGGGACACTGGTAAAGTGGGAGTGTTTAGTGGTAAGTTCCGTTAGGATATGGAACTGGGTTCTGTTACTATCCATTAGCCGACGATAGTTACTCATTAATCACATAAATAGCGATTTTTTTTCGTTGCACCTAGGTGAGACGAAAGAGTCACCTAGGTGCTTCAGTTGTTTAACCAAGGTGAGACAATTGTTGTACCTAGGTGCAACGGAAGAAAATAGCCAAGAATGACGATCATTTTGGCTGATGGAATACTTGTTTAGCCATACATCTCCCTAAAGTGTAGTTGTTCTGAGTGAATCGCTATTGATTGGCTCAACAAGACTGTCCGTGAAGTGTGATTGTGTACCATCATTTTGCTCCGCCATCTAAGGGAGCTTGTTGGAAGAACTGTCTTTCTTTATTTGTCGGCTTGTTTTTTAGCCCATTCCAGTCTCCGCTGATCTGCCAAAGGAGTTACCTTAAATTCTTCGAATGTGGCCGTGAATCCCTTTCCGTCCGGGCAGGCTCCCATTAATCCGACCATAACCGGACAATTATCCTGCAACCAGCAAGTACGTATCATCGTATATTCCTTATCATCGCGGGAGAAGAAAATCTCCACTGCATCCAGTCGGCGGACCGCTTTAATCCATAAAGAACGAGGAGCATCCGGCAGTTGCACTACACTCCAGTCGCTGGTGCGGTGGGTGACTACGGCACTTACATTCTGTTTGCCGTCTACGTACTCTACCCCTGCCTTTATCCAGTTCTCGTGGTCGATGCGTAACATCAATCCCATTTGGTCGAAAGTAGTCACATAATTGCCGGTTATTTTCACTTTCACCTCAAACTCTCCGCCATAAGTAGCATAGTAGAAAGGTCCGTCGTCTACCGTAAATCCGTAGTGGGAAATCCGCCAGAAATCGGTTTTCGCCGGAACGTCCATCACTAAAGCCTTGCCTTCTTTTATTTCCCATTGCTGAGGCTCATTCAGCCAGTTCATTTTGTCCAGACTTTGTGCCATAGAAGAAGTTGCTGCCGCCAATAACGCGATTGACATGATTTTGATTTTTAAATGTTTCATGTTCGTTTCTTATTTATTTATCTTTGTGGTGCAAAGATAGGTCATGCCTGTCCTTGCGACAATACTGAATAATAACCATTTTATACGATGGACGTACTACAAAAAGAAATTGATGAAGTCTATGCTACGCATCCGACAGCGCACGAAGCACTGGATAATGGAATAGTGGAACAACACCAGCAGTTTGTCCGCTCATTGACGGAAGTTAATGGAGGGTGTGCTGTCATTTCCGATCTTTCGAACCGGAAAAGTTACGTTACTGTCCATCCGTGGGCGAATTTCCTGGGACTTACTCCCGAAGAGGCGGCTTTAAGCGTAATTGATTCGATGGACGAAGATTGTATCTACCGGCGCATTCATCCGGAAGATTTGGTAGAAAAGCGTTTGATGGAATACAAGTTTTTCCAGAAGACTTTTTCCATGTCTCCCGGCGAACGGCTGAAATATCGGGGCAGATGCAGACTGCGTATGATGAATGAAAAAGGCGTTTATCAATACATTGACAACCTTGTGCAAATCATGCAGAACACCCCTGCCGGCAATGTTTGGCTGATCTTCTGCCTTTATTCCTTATCTGCCGACCAACGGCCGGAACAAGGCATTTATGCTACGATAACCCAGATGGAACGTGGGGAAGTAGAAACATTATCCCTTTCGGAAGAGCACCGCAATATCCTTTCAGAACGCGAAAAGGAAATACTGCGCTGCATACGGAAAGGGCTGTCGAGTAAAGAAATAGCAGCGACTCTTTATATCAGTGTGAATACGGTCAACCGCCACCGACAGAATATTTTGGAAAAACTTTCTGTCGGCAACTCGATAGAAGCCTGTCGGGCAGCGGAGCTGATGAAATTGCTGTAATATTCCTTGAATTTATCCGGGATTTATCCAGATAGAGTATTTATCCAAGTAAAGATAGCAGATCATCGAGTCTTTTCACCTGTTTCAAGCGTTCGTGTGCGAACGTTTCCGTTACTTCATGCTTCCACATGACTTCAAAAGGAATATGTACTCCGTATCCACCTAAAGATAAGACCGGCTGAATATCCGATTTAAAAGAATTGCCGACCATCAAAAGTTCGGAAGGAGCTATTTGCAGAATACTCAATAGCCGGAGATATTCTTTTTCCGTCTTGTCGGACATCACCTCGATATGGTCAAAGTAAGGAGATAATCCCGAACGTTCCAGCTTATTCTCCTGGTCCAGCAAATCTCCCTTTGTAGCTACTACCAACTTGTATTTTCCCGTTTCTTTCAGCGTTTTCAGCGTTTCCTTGACTCCCGGAAGTAATTCGATAGGCATTTTCAACAAGGATTTCCCTAAATCGACAATTTGCCGAATAATGTCGGCTGCAATCTTTCCGTTGCTGATCTGTAATGCTGTTTCGACCATTGAAATGGTAAACGCCTTGGCGCCATATCCCAAAATTTGCAGATTATTCATTTCTGTTTGGAATAAGGCGGCTGAGATTTCTTTGGAGGTGCCATACGGTTTCAGCAAATCCGTATACTGTTTTTCCACTTCCTGAAAAAAAGGTTCGTTACTCCACAGCGTGTCGTCTGCATCAAAAGCTATGACTTTAATAAGTTCTTTCATCGGTCTTGTCGTTAATGGGGGACGAGAATCGTTCCGTTATATTTTGCGGCAAAGTTACTGTATTTTCATATAAATCCCTATCTTTGTTACCCGTTTTAAGTTTGAATTTTAATAGGAGATACAATAATGAAAATAGGAGATAAGGTGCGTTTCCTCAGTGAGGTAGGCGGTGGAATCGTAACAGGATTCAAAGGAAAAGACTTTGTACTGGTGGAAGATGCGGATGGTTTTGATATCCCGATGCCGATACGTGAATGTGTCGTGATTGAGGCGGATGATTACAATATAAAACGCAAGCCTGCCGCGACAGCTCCGAAGCAGGAGGAACCCGCGAAGCCGGCCAAACCGGAAATGCCGGTTATACAGCGCCAGCCGGAAGTGCGTGGCGGTGATACGTTGAATGTGTTTTTGGCTTATGTGCCCGAAGATGCCAAAGCGATGATGACTACTCCTTTCGAGGCATATTTGGTGAATGACAGCAATTACTATCTGTATTATACTTATCTGAGTGCGGAAGGAAAGGCTTGGAACAACCGTTCACATGGACTGGTAGAGCCGAATACCAAACTGTTACTGGAAGAATTCACCAAGGATGTATTGAATGAAATGGAACGGGTAGCTGTCCAGCTGATCGCTTTCAAGGATGGAAAGCCTGCTGCCATCAAACCTGCTGTCAGCGTAGAGCTGAGGATTGATACGGTGAAATTCTATAAACTGCATACATTCAGTGCTTCCGATTTCTTCGAAGAACCTGCTCTGATTTATGATATTGTGAAAGATGACGTGCCTGCCAAGCAGGTATATGTGTCGGCGGAAGAGATTCAGTCAGCTTTGTTGCAGAAAAAGTTTGTGGATAAACCCAAGTCGCAGCCTATTATGAAGCCCAACCACGGTCAGAGCGGAAAAAATGGGATTATTGAAGTAGACCTTCATATTGATTCTCTGCTTGATGATACGCACGGAATGAGTAACAGCGAAATTCTGAACTACCAACTGGACAAATTCCGTGAAGTAATAGAGGCGAATAAAGAGAAGCGTGAGCAGAAAGTTGTGTTTATTCACGGAAAAGGAGACGGAGTGCTTCGGAAAGCCATTATTGATGAATTGAAACGGAAACACAGCAATTACCGTTATCAGGATGCCTCTTTTCAGGAATATGGTTTCGGGGCTACCATGGTGACTATCAAATGATTCCGGTGTACTTGTAAATGATGCTGAAAATGTATTTGCCGGAATAAAGTCCGGCAGGTGGGATGAGATAAAAAGAAGGGTGGAGAACTTGACCGGTCTCCACCCTTTCTCTTGCTATATGATTCAATTTTACTTACTTAGGTCGATGCCTTTATTCAGTAAAGTAAGGTTCATCAAAGCGGCATATTTAGCATATTGTTCAGCGCTGAGCGTCTTTCTCATAAGTTTCAAGTTGCCGTATACAGCGTTGCGCAATTTTGCTTCTTTATCTTTCTTGGCTGTAGTGGCTCTTGACATCTGTTCTGAGAAATAATCGCAGATGTTTGCTACTTCTTCGCTCTGAACAGAGTTTAACTGCAAATATTTACCTAATTTATTTACGTTGATGTTACCTTCCCATTTTGCAGTTGTAGGTTGGTTTCCTGCTGCAAAAGTCGAAGCAGCGAGGCAGAGTGCTGCCACTAATGTTAATCCTAAACGTTTCATAATACCTACTTTTTAATTGTTATACCTAAAAACTATTCCTAAAAAACAAATCTAATACCTATTGAAAACTGATCTAATCGCTTAGTTTTTTCTTTTTACCTATGCAAATATAGCGATATGTTTTATAGCATAAAAATAAAGAAAAGGAAAAGATTTTGTTTCGGTTGATTTCTTGATGTAAATCAAGAAATCAACTGCTTTTTGATACAAAAAGACCTTATTCTGAAACATTTTTGCAATACGTGTGCGGAAACGAAAATGTAATATAACTGAATTTTAAGGAATATTGCTGTTAAAATGATATTGAGCAAAGGAAGGTGACGAGAAATGGAACACTGAAATCAACTACAAAACCATGAAAGATAGAAATGATTACGAATTCTTTTCCGGAACATCGGGTGATGATGGGAAGAGTAGTGTCCATTGTGGTAGCTCCTCCTACAGAAATAGGGGCCAGCTTGCCGAAATACTTCACGAGTAACGGGGCTCCCAGCAATGCTATGATTTCACGCATGATGTTGGATAACAATGCGATTGTTCCCAATTCCGGACCTTTATATTCGGTGATGAATATACTCGAAAGGGAATAGTAGCCGAATCCGGCTCCCACTGCCATACAGTCTGAAGAGGTTCTTTGGCTCATGAAAATGCCTGCTACGGCGCATCCTGCCAATGTCCCCAGTATCGTCATGACGGGGAGAAACATCAGGCGGGGATTCAGAGAACGGAAACTTTTCAGTGTGTTGGGATCATTACCGATACTGATACCTACGCAGAACATCAGTCCGCAAAGG
Source organism: Bacteroides sp. B1-V-101 (assembly GCF_023656585.1). Taxonomy (NCBI): domain Bacteria; kingdom Pseudomonadati; phylum Bacteroidota; class Bacteroidia; order Bacteroidales; family Bacteroidaceae; genus Bacteroides; species Bacteroides sp. B1-V-101. The sequence continues at coordinate 90,480 of NZ_JAMOKH010000014.1, forward strand.
GCGTAATAGCTTAGTTTGCTATCCGTAAAATCGTAAGGAATCAGATGATAAAACCCGCAAAGGGTACCGAGAATGAAAAATGAGACGATGATCAGACTTCCTTTCATACTTCCGTCTCCTTTCCTTTATTCCTTATATATAATAGGTACCAGAGTCCCCATGCGCAAAGTATACTGCCGGTCACTGCCGCCAGTGTGATAATGAGTGCTTCGAGTCCCAATGTATGCAGTCCTTTGATGATAGCCTCGTTTCCTCCTACATCAATCCCGAGGAGGAAGAGCAGGACCCATATCAGCAGGGTGATTATTTTATGTATCCAAGATAGTCTTTTATTACGTAACAGGAAGCCAAAAAGCATTCCTGTCAGCATAATTCCGATGATGATAAACATAGTAAGTGCCTGTTTTTGGCTGCAAAGATAATTGAAATAGATCGTTGTTCCTAATTAAAGTCGGTGGAGACGTTCGTAAAATGAAAGGAAACTTTCAGCGAATTTGGAATAAAAACAGAAATTGAAGCCTGGTTTTTAGTAAGATGTCTAATTTAAATTCATATATTTATAGCCGTCAAATTAATGTAAGATATATGCGGAGACTAAAACTATATTATTTGTTTTTCCACAGTACGTTGAAAATAAACGTTCCGCTGTCTATATTAGGTGCACTTATTGTATCAAAAGCTGACTGGAGCTTGTTTTGGGAAGCTTTTCCTTATCTATTGGGTGGCTGGGGAATTGTTGCCAGTTTGCTTTATAAGGAGTTTCTTGAAAAGGAAGCCTACTTTTTCTATTATAATTCCGGAATTCTGAAACGGAACTTGATTGTCTTTGTGTTTGCTGTATATTGGTCTGTACTTTGGATTGTAAAATTATGCATCACTTGCTTGAAATAGATAGTATTATTAAGAATTTCGGTACCAGGCAACTGCTGACTGATGTTTACCTGAAAATAAATACAGGTGATGTTATTGGATTGTTCGGCAGGAACGGTACAGGAAAATCCGTGTTGATGCAAATAATCTTCGGAACAATGAAAGCAGACCGGAAATTTATCCGGTTGGATGAATGTAAGGTCCTTTCGGCTCCTTACCAACATGCAAGGACAATAGCCTTCCTGCCGCAACAAGGCTACTTGCCCAAGCATGAAAAGATAAATAAATTGGTAGACTGTTACCTGGATGCTAATGTCGTTCCCTATTTTTATGAGGATGATGAAGTTGCCCAGTCGTGTATGGAACGGCGTGTCTCCCAACTTTCCGGAGGTGAACGGAGATATTTGGAAGCTAAGTTGCTTTTGCTGGGCAATGCTAAATTTGTCCTGTTGGATGAGCCTTTCGATTATTTATCCTTTCATTTGGTAGATAAACTGATCGGGTTAATAAAAAAACATTCGGAAGAGAAAGGGATAGTGATTGCTGATCATAATTACGAAAAAGTCTTAGAGGTTGTCAATCGACTTGTCTTGATTCGGGAGGGAGTATTGATGGAACTAACTGATAAGCGGGGATTGGTGGAGCAGGGGTATCTTTTAGATGAAAGTTACTTATGAATCCTGCTCCTATATTTATTTTTGCAAGTCATTTCGGGTTATTTTCCCTGATTCGAACCGTTTGAGATACTTCCGTGCTGATACCTATCATTCCCGTACCTCCATGTACATTACTGGGATATCTGAGAGGTTCGTTAATTGTTTCGTCATAAACGTCGGAATCGACTAGATTGAGTGCTTTCAGATAGTAATATTCTGTTTCCGTGATACTCAACAAACGGATGATGACATCCATTCCTTCATAATATCCGTTGTAATTGTTGTTGTATGGGATGGCGGGATCGTTGTAGACCGTCATTGTATAGGAGGTATCTCTAAATCGCGAATCATCAAAGACACCATAAATGTTTTTAGCTGTGTCGAACAGTCCGTTGTCTTCGTCATCTCCTGTGGAAGGTTGACCGTCTGTCAGTACTATGTCTTCGCGTCCGATAAATGAATAAGTGATATGCTTTGTCCAGTGAAGGTAATCTTCTCCTCCTTCTTCGTGGTTGTATCCCCATAGTCGCATTTGTTTATCTACTACAATGCGGTAGAAGTTTGCCTCGTTCGGGCGGTCTTTAAAAGTTATTTTGTAGCGCATGTAGTCTTGAGTATGTCCGTTTTGTATTAGCGGGACGGTGAGCGTGTCGATGTTTTCTATTTTATCAAGGCGTTGCGGAACGGTGACTTCTGCCCAGGCATGATATTTGCCGTCATCGGTCATGGCATCAATACGCACTACTTCTCCCGAAGCAAATTTGCCTGTGATGTTGAACCGGCATTGCTTGTCATACTCAGTTTCCATCGGGAGTGGGCGCAAGGTCTCTCTTAACTCTCCGTTGACGTGAACCTCTACAGTGGCATTTTCAATGTGGTTGGCATAGTCTTTTCCCGTCAGGTTAAGGAATAAGACATTTGTCAGACTGTCAGCGTTAATGAATGCATTCATTACCAATTTAGGAGGATTATCCTTTATATTAAAAGGGAGTTCATTTTCACAAGATACTGTCACCAGTATTATAACTAGCAGGATAAGCGGATGATATATATAAGTTTTCATGTTAACTTAGAATTTGTAAGTGTAAGTAAAAGATGGAATGCAGGGGAGCAGGGTATATTTTTTGATCACACTTTTTCCATCGTCATTATGAGAGCGAAATACCCATGCCGGATTCATGGAGTTGTATGCATTATAAAGACTGATGTTCCAGATACGCATTCCGTGCTTGGTCTTTTTATTGAAATTAATCCCTATGTTCAACCGGTGGCTCGCAGGTAGCCGGTAATTATTGCGATGTTCTATGTAATTGGCCTCTCCAACATTAGGGGAATTGTTATAAATAGGATTGTAGTAGTTATCAAATCCCAGAATAAAGCCATTGTTTGCTCCATTGCCAGGACGGATGATGGTTGTTTTGTCTTCGGGAATAGTACTGGTTCCTCCTGTGTAAAACACCCACGAGGCACCGATGTCAATGCGTTCGCTGAATTTATGGTTGAGAGTCAGATTAATATTATGGCGCCGATCATATTTGTATGGAAATCGCTCTCCATTGTTGATAGCACCTTTAGCAAATTTGCGGTCGCTTTTGGATAAGGTATAAGACAACCAGCCTGTTGTCTTCCCGAGCGTTTTTTGAGCCATAAATTCAATTCCCATCGAACGTCCTTTCCCCATTTCAACTTTGCTTTCCCATCCGGTGGAAGAACCGAAAAAACTGACTCCGTCTTTATATTCCAGCACATTGTACATGTCTTTGTAATAGCCTTCTACTGAGAACTCCCAACCTTTGATACCTGTATAATATCCTCCCAATGAATACTGGTGAGATCGCATCGGTTTGATTTTTTTTGTGACAGGCACCCATAAATCAGTAGGCATAGCGATGGGCATGGAAGAAAGCAGATGTACATATTGGCTCATCTTTGTATAAGATGCCTTGAGGATTACGTCTTTACTTAGTTGATAACGTGTTGAGACACGCGGCTGCAAAGAGAAATAACTTTGTTTTTGTACTTGAAACAGAGAAAAGTGTAATCCAAGATTAAGCCGTAGACGAGTACTGATTTTTAGGTTATCTTCTGCATAAGCTGATACTTCATGTGCATAAATCCGGCTGTTGTTCATACTGTGGTAAGTAGTGTCGCGAAATGCCTCAGAGTCTACCTTGTCTGATATTTTGGAGGTCATCACTTCCGGACGAAAACGGTGATAGATATATCCTGCTCCAAATTTAATATGGTGCATAGGAGATGGGTTGTAATCAAAATCTATCTGATAATTCCAGTCATTGATACCTGAACGATAGTCTGAAGAGTATCGGTTGATGAAGGTTGTGTTATTGGTGAGTGAATATTGATGATTCGAATATGCACTTACATTGAATAGGTAGTTGTTGTAGGAAACTGTCGTGTTACTAAACAGGCGATTATTGAAAATGTAGTTCCATCTGGCGGAAATGATTGTGTTTCCCCAGTTCATTTTACTTCCGTCCTTGAAATCGCTATTATCATCATATTGGGTAGCGAAGTGATCTTTCCCGTTATAAGCACTCAGATATAAACGGCTCCGGTCGGAAAACTTGTGATTGATCTTTGCATTGATATCATAAAAGTAATAGTTGTATTTCTCATCATCGGGCATGAATGGCTTGGCTATTAAATCAATATACGAACGTCTGGCGGATATGTTGAATGATGTTTTGTCTTTCACAATCGGTCCTTCCAAATTTATTTTGCTGGTTAGCAAGCCGATACTGAGTGTCCCATGATATTTTTTCATATCCCCGTCATTGGTGCGTACGTCAATGACGGAAGAAAGGCGTCCGCCGAAGCGTGCAGGAAAGGAACTTTTAAATAAAGTGACCTTTTTGATAGCTTCAGGAGTAAAGACGGAAAAGAAGCCGAACATATGGTCTACGTTATATACCGGAGTTCCGTCAAGTAAGATCAGATTTTGGTCGGGACTGCCACCACGTATATATAATCCAGCCGATCCGTCTACTCCTGCCTGTACTCCGGGCATTAACTGAATGGCTTTCATTACATCTGATTCTCCTAATATACTTGGAGTATTCTTGATTTGCACCATTGGAATCTCGACAGCTCCCATCTGTGTGGCAACTGTCCCTGCTTCTGCTTTATCTGAAACGACCACTACTTCTTCTAATTGTGCGTTTCCTTTCATACGAATATTCAGCAGAGTATCTTGAGCAAGGATGAAATGATGGGTTTCTGTGGTATATCCCAAATAAGAGAAACGTAATTCCGTTTCTCCTTCGGGCAGAGTGATACTATAAAAGCCGTAAGGATTGGTAGTAGTGCCTTGATATTGATGACTCTCAATGATATTAGTACCAATCAACGTCTCGGAAGACGTCCCGTCGGTAACATATCCGCTGATAGTAAACTTGCGGCTTACCGGCTTTTGCACCCTTTTCTTTTGCAAGAGAATGTATCTCTCAGAGAACTTGTAACTGATCGGCTCATTCTTGAATACGAGATCCAGTATCTCATGCAAAGGCATATCTTTCACTTTCAGATTGATTTTATGACTGATGCTGATTTCTTCACTGTAGATAAAAGAATATCCTGTAGAGTTTTCGATTAACTTGACGAACTCCTTCAATGTAGCATTTCGCAATGTGATTGTGAGTCGGGCATTTGCATTCTGTGCGTATGCCTGTGCGGTGATAAGGATCACCATACCTATCAGAACGAGCGTTCTGACAGGTAGGTGTCCTTGGTGAATAGTTCTCATTTAGTCTAGTTTTTAGTAATAGTAATCTGTTGAGTGTTTCGTGAATAGTTGAAATAACCGGCATTATGCAGTACAGATAAAATCGCATCCAAGTCTTCTCCATTACGGAATCGCGCTGTGATCCGATAATTTTGCAAGGTTGAGTCGGCAATGTGAATCGTTGTTCCGAATGAGTTGGAAAGTTCGCGGGCAATCTCCTGCAACGGCAGATCATCGAATATGAACTCCCCGTGACGCCATGAAATTTCATCTCCGGCATTCTCCAGTACCTTGCGGGTAAGCTTTTGTTCCACCTTATTATATATAGCCACCTCATTCGGTTTCAGCACCATGCGTACTGAGTTGTTTTTATTGCTGACTGCAACCGACCCTGTTAATAAAGTCGTCTTTACATCCGGATTGTCGGGATAGGCGTCCACATTGAAGTGAGTGCCCAATACTTGAACGTCAATTGTTTCTGTTTGCACTATAAACGGATGCTTTGAGTCTTTACTTACTTCAAAATAGGCTTCTCCGCTCAACTCCACTTCCCGGTCATCCGATTTGAACCGTTCCGGATAGGAAAGGGAAGAATAATGGTTTAGCGTGACGGAAGTGCCGTCGGGCAGACGGACGGTACGTGTTTCTGCCAAAGTGCTAACAGTCTGTATGGTTGCCGGCTGCATGTACAGATAAGCTGTCCATACCGATAGACACAGTAAAACTACTGCTGCCGCTGCCGCAAATGTGCGTGTCAGATACAACCGGTGGTTGCGGAAATTCAGCTTTTTCTCCAGCTGCGGATAGCTGGATGCTGCTGAAAAACGTCCTCTCGGTGAGCGGGTGGAAGCGATGAGCTTGTTCAGTATGTCTTCTAATTCTCTATCGGTATATTTCATATCTTTTTCTATTTAGCTTTCTTTCTAATTCCGTTTCAGCAGAATCGTCAGTTTGCTTACACTGCCTTCTTTCCACTGAGGAGTACAGGATAAGGTAATGTTCTGCTGTTTTAGTACCATCTTTTTGGGATATAACTTAATGGTGGTCGTTGCCGATTTCTGTCCCGCCTTGATGGTGACTTTGGTTTCTGTCAGTTTCATAATCGGTGCCTGTCCCGCCGGCAAAGCAGGAGTGGCAAGTAGCACTGTCCTGTCTTCTTTGGATTTGTCGGTGGCAATAATTTTAATCTGCAACTCACTCTCGGATTGATTCTTGTCACATTCTACTGTTCGGGTAGATTTTTCAAATCCTACATAATCCTTAGGATAATTGTCATTGTCGTTGTTGCAGGAAAATAGGCTCAGGCATGCTGTTAAAAGGACAAAGAGTCCAACGTTTGCGTCATTAAACTTTTTCATCATTCAATCTTTTTTAGTGATTAATCGGTTTATTTGCTGATAAAGACCGGAGATTGACAGAAACTCCCTACGCCTTTTGTGCAAATAAAAGTTAATATAAAAAAGAAGTGCTGAACGGTTCGGGTGATATCCGGTTACCCACTGGACGAAATCATCTCTTTCAGCCGGGTGACAGCTTTTTGTAGCTGGGCATCAACTGTCTTTATGCTGATATCCAATTCTTCTGCTACTTGGGCATAACTTTGTTTTTCTTCACGGATACGGATGAATATTTCCCGGCAACGTTCCGGAAGCCGGTCGAGTGCTTTCACATAGATTGCAAACAGTTCTTCACTGATTAATGACTCTTCCGGAGAATAACTTCGTTCCTGTGGCTCCGGCAGGGAATCGGAATGGATGGTGGCGTACTTCGACTCTTTTTCCAGATAATTGAGAGAAGCGTTCTTGACCAGAATAAAGCAATAGTCCTCGATGTTTTTCACATCAAGAAGGGTGTCGCGCTGCTTCCAGAGTTTGAGGAAGATGTCGAGTACGATTTCCTGCGACCATTCTTCCTGTTTCACATAATAGTATGCTATGCGGAAGAGTCGGTCGTAAGTCATGTTATAGAAGTCGCGGAAGGCTGTTTGCGAGTCCAGTTCCTTCATTTGCCGTAATAACTTCCTTACTTCTGATTCGGTCATCGGCTGATCGTTTAGTTTTTTAATTTACCCAAAGCAAGTCGCTCATAATGCTGTCGGAGATGAAAATTCCTTCCCGTGTCAGGCGTAAAGCCCCCTCGTGCACTTCCAGTTTCCCATTTTCCAGATAGGGGGCAGACATTTTCCGGCAATATTCCCACAGTTCATTACCGAACTCTTGTTTTAGTTTTTCTATAGGTGTTCCCCATACGGTGCGTATGGTGGTAATGATAAATTCGTTGTAACGGGTCGTTTGGTTTAGATTTTCTGTCTCAAAGTCGCGTTGGTTTCTTTCTATACCTTTTATATATAGGTCGATGGAAGATACGTTCCATTCGCGTGTTGCTCCATTGAATGAATGTGCGGACGGTCCGCAGCCCAAATATGGTATTCCCCTCCAGTACGAAGTATTGTGACGGGAGTATTTGTCGGGGCGGCAGAAATTGGATATTTCATAATGCTCGTATCCTGCATTCTGCAAATGTTCGATCAGCAATGTAAAGAACTGCAGACTGGAATCTTCGTCTACTTCCTCTATCTGATGCTGCTTCAACATATTATATATAGGTGTATCTTCTTCGTAAGTCAAATGGTAAGCAGAAATATGCTCTACATCCAGGCGGATAGCTTGCCGGAGGTCGTTTTCCCACCGTCCCTTTGTTTCGCCCGGCAGTCCGTAAATCAGATCAATGCTGATATTCTGAAATCCCGCTTCTCTGCACCTGCGAACAGCTTCGATGGCTGTTTGGGAATTATGGCGACGTTTCAGTAATCGTAGTGTCGTATCATCAAAAGTCTGTATCCCCATGCTGATACGGTTGAAAGGGAGCGAGGATAACATCTTCAGATATTCCTGTGACAGATCGTCCGGATTGGCTTCCAGAGTAATCTCCCGGCAGTGTTCCATTCCGTAATTTTCCCGTATAGTTTCAAAGATGCGTTTAAAATCAGCTTCCTCCAGTTGAGAGGGAGTTCCTCCTCCGAAATAAATGGTTTCTATAGGTTCGCCTTTCAGATATTCTTTCCGCATTCCCAGTTCATGGCAGAGGGCGTGCACATAACGCGTCTTTAATTCGCTGCGGGTAGTCGAATAAAAATCGCAATAGATGCAACGTGTCTTACAAAAGGGGATATGAAGATAAATACCTGCCATAGTAGATGTTTAGTTTGTTACCAATTGATTATAGCCTGCAAATTTAAACCTTTTTTCTGAGCTATTGATACAATTAACGGGAATTAGGTATAAGTTTGGCCTGTCTGGTAACCATAAAACGGACCTTATGTTACATAACATTGTTTAGTAACACTGTCATAAATATTGCTTTTCCCCCAATAAATCCCTAATTTGCGCAACACTAAATTAATGGTATGCGAGAAACATACTGAGTAATTACTAAAATCTTATATATTATGAAAGTATATCAGACTAATGAAATTAAGAACATTGCCTTGTTGGGAAGTTCTGGCTCTGGGAAAACCACTCTCGTGGAAGCGATGCTTTTCGAGAGTGGTGTTATAAAACGTCGCGGATCTGTTGCCGCAAAAAACACAGTTAGCGATTATTTCCCTGTTGAACAAGAGTATGGTTACTCCGTTTTCTCTACCGTTCTCCACGTAGAATGGAACAATAAAAAGCTTAATATTATAGACTGTCCGGGTTCGGACGACTTCGTTGGCAGTACGGTAACTGCACTTAATGTGACCGACACAGCAATTATTCTTCTCAATGGCCAATACGGCGTCGAAGTCGGTACACAAAATCACTTCCGATACACTGAAAAATTGAATAAGCCAGTTATTTTTCTAGTCAACCAGCTTGATAATGAAAAATGCGACTATGATAATATCCTCGAACAATTGAAAGAAGCGTATGGATCTAAGGTGGTTCCCATCCAATATCCTATTGCTACCGGTCCGGGCTTTAATGCCTTGATTGACGTATTGTTGATGAAAAAATATTCGTGGAGACCCGAAGGCGGTGCTCCTACGATTGAAGATATACCGGCAGAAGAAATGGATAAGGCTATGGAAATGCATAAAGCATTGGTAGAAGCCGCTGCCGAAAATGACGAAGGACTGATGGAGAAATTCTTCGAACAAGATTCTCTGACAGAAGATGAAATGCGTGAAGGTATCCGTAAGGGTTTGATCGCCAGAGGTATGTTCCCTGTATTCTGTGTTTGCGGTGGTAAGGACATGGGCGTTCGCCGTCTGATGGAATTCCTTGGCAATGTAGTTCCTTTTGTGTCTGAAATGCCGAAAGTGGAAAACACAGATGGTAAGGAAGTGGCTCCGGACGTAAACGGTCCCGAATCTTTGTACTTCTTCAAGACGAGTGTCGAGCCGCATATCGGTGAAGTATCTTACTTTAAAGTAATGAGCGGCAAGGTTCGTGAAGGTGATGACTTGCTGAATGCCGACCGTGGTTCGAAAGAACGTATCGCTCAGATTTATGTCGTAGCCGGTGGTAACCGTGTGAAAGTGGAAGAACTTCAGGCGGGTGATATTGGTGCTGCCGTAAAACTGAAAGATGTGAAGACAGGCAATACACTCAACGGTAAAGACTGCGATTATAAATTCAACTTTATCAAATATCCGAATTCTAAATATTCCCGTGCTATCAAACCGGTGAACGAAGCGGACGTGGAAAAGATGATGACCATCTTGAATCGTATGCGTGAAGAAGATCCGACATGGGTGATCGAGCAATCGAAAGAGTTGAAGCAAACACTGGTACACGGACAGGGAGAATTCCATTTGCGTACGTTGAAGTGGCGTCTGGAAAATAATGAAAAACTTCAGGTTAAATTTGAGGAACCGAAGATTCCGTATCGTGAAACGATTACGAAGGCTGCCCGTGCCGACTATCGTCATAAGAAACAATCCGGTGGTGCTGGTCAGTTTGGTGAAGTTCACCTGATCGTTGAGCCTTATAAAGAAGGTATGCCTGTGCCCGATACTTACAAGTTTAATGGACAGGAATTTAAGATTACCGTGAGAGGCACTGAAGAAATTCCATTGGAATGGGGCGGTAAGCTGGTATTTATTAACAGTATCGTAGGTGGCTCTATCGATGCCCGTTTCTTGCCTGCTATTATGAAAGGTATCATGTCACGCCTGGAACAAGGCCCGTTGACAGGTTCGTATGCCCGTGACGTACGTGTAATCGTATATGACGGTAAGATGCACCCGGTAGACTCAAATGAAATCTCCTTTATGCTTGCCGGACGTAACGCATTCAGTGAAGCCTTCAAGAATGCCGGTCCGAAGATTTTGGAACCGATTTATGATGTGGAAGTATTTGTTCCGTCCGACAGAATGGGTGATGTGATGGGAGATCTTCAAGGGCGCCGTGCCATGATTATGGGTATGAGCAGCGAAAAAGGTTTCGAGAAACTTGTTGCTAAAGTACCTTTGAAGGAAATGTCTTCATATTCGACAGCGCTTAGTTCACTTACCGGCGGACGTGCTTCATTTATCATGAAGTTTGCTAGTTATGAACTTGTTCCGACAGATGTTCAGGATAAGTTGATTAAGGATTTTGAAGCTAAACAAACAGAGGAATAAACAATAATTCTCTCAAAACTGTTAAAACCGTTGTCTTTTTTAAGTAAAAGGCAGCGGTTTTTGTTTAACTATGATTAATAAAGATGGAAAATCGCAAGGAAAAGATTTAATTTTTTATTAAATTTGCAAACCAAAGGAGGAGTTATATTGTTGTAGTAATCAGAATACAACCTAAATAGCTCTTTACGGTTAATTTCCGGGAACTTCCGGTTAAATCAAGTTAATGTGTTAGGAGTGTTAATTAGGGAGTGTTAATTTTGTTGCTATGAAGAAGTCAACAATTTGGATATTAAGTATTGTAATGGGGCTTTCTTTCCTTAGTCTGTTGTATTTGCAGGTCAGTTATATAGAGGAAATGATGAAAACCCGGAAGGAGCAATTTGATTCGGCTGTGCGCAACAGTTTGGATCAGGTTTCCAAGGATGTAGAATATGCAGAAACTATGCGCTGGTTGGTTGAGGATATTTCGGATGCTGAAAGAAAAGCGCTGACTGAAAACAATACTTCATTAGGGCAGAATAATGTAGTTCGGGGGACACAGCGATTTCAAGTGAAGTCACGGGATGGCAAGATTATTTCTGACTTTGAATTGAGGGTGATGAAGATCAAACCGTCTGAACTTCCTAAAGCGATGGTACGTGGACGAAACACGATTCCTCAGACTTCTAATTCGATGTTGGAAGCTATCAAGAATCGCTATATGTATCAGCGGGCACTGTTGGATGAAGTAGTGTTGGACATGATTAGACGTGCGAGTGACAAGTCGATTGGTGATAGAGTACGGTTCAGGGACCTTGACGATTATCTGAAATCGAACTTATATAATAATGGTATAGACTTGCCTTATCATTTTGCAGTGATTGACAAGGATGGACGTGAAGTATACCGTTGTGCAGATTATGAAGCAAAAGGAAGTGAAGAATCCTATCAGCAGGCATTGTTTAAAAACGACCCCCCTGCAAAGATGAGTATTCTGAAAGTGCATTTCCCGGGAAAGAAGGACTATATTTTTGATTCGATCAGTTTCATGATTCCGTCACTGATATTTACGTTGGTGTTGTTGGTGACATTCATCTTTACGATTTATATCGTATTCCGCCAGAAGAAGTTGACGGAGATGAAGAATGACTTTGTCAATAACATGACGCATGAGTTCAAGACGCCGATATCGACTATCTCGCTGGCAGCGCAGATGTTGAAGGACCCCGCGGTAGCAAAATCACCGCAAATGTTCCAGCATATATCGGGAGTCATAAATGATGAGACCAAGCGCTTGCGCTTTCAAGTGGAAAAGGTACTGCAGATGTCAATGTTCGACCGGCAGAAGGCAACACTGAAGATGAAGGAAATTGATGCAAATGAACTGATTTCGGGAGTGATCAATACCTTTGCACTGAAAGTAGAACGATATAATGGTAAGATAACATCGAACCTTGAGGCAGCCGATCCTGTTATATTTGCAGATGAAATGCATCTTACCAATGTGATCTTCAATCTGATGGATAATGCGGTGAAGTATAAGAAAGCGGAAGAAGATCTGGAACTGAAAGTGAAAACGTGGAATGAATCGGGAAAACTGATGATTTCGATACAGGATAACGGTATCGGTATCAAAAAGGAAAACCTGAAAAAGATATTTGAAAAGTTCTATCGTGTGCATACGGGTAATCTGCACGATGTGAAGGGCTTTGGACTGGGGCTGGCTTATGTGAAGAAAATTATTACCGATCATAAGGGGACCATTAGAGCAGAAAGCGACCTGAACGTAGGAACTAAATTTATTATTGCATTACCTTTATTAAAAAATAATTGATATGGACGAGAAACTGCGTATTTTATTATGCGAGGATGACGAAAATCTTGGCATGCTTTTAAGAGAATATTTACAGGCAAAAGGTTATTCTGCTGAGTTATATCCTGATGGAGAAGCCGGTTATAAGGCTTTCTTGAAGAATAAATATGACTTGTGCGTGTTTGACGTTATGATGCCTAAAAAGGATGGCTTTACGTTGGCACAGGATGTCCGTGCTGCGAATGCTGAGATACCTATCATCTTCCTGACTGCAAAAACGCTGAAAGAAGATATCCTGGAAGGATTTAAGATTGGTGCGGATGATTATATCACGAAACCATTCAGTATGGAAGAGTTGACTTTCAGAATTGAAGCTATCTTGAGACGTGTTCGTGGAAAGAAGAACAAAGAAAGCAATATCTACAAGATCGGTAAGTTTACTTTCGATACTCAGAAACAAATTCTGGCTACAGAAGGCAAGCAGACGAAGCTGACTACCAAAGAATCTGAACTTCTCGGACTGCTTTGTGCACACGCTAATGAAATTCTGCAACGTGACTTTGCTCTGAAGACTATCTGGATTGATGATAACTACTTCAATGCCCGTAGTATGGATGTGTATATTACGAAGTTGCGTAAGCACCTGAAAGAAGATGACTCTATCGAGATTATCAATATTCACGGAAAAGGCTATAAGCTGATCACACCGGAAGTTGAATCTTAATGAGTACTCCGATAACCAAAAATAAAAAATCCCGGAAACATTCGTTCCCGGGATTTTTTATTGATTTCTAATAAATTAATCAGCGATCTTCTTATTAATGACAATATAAGAAATGAGTCCCAGTACTACGAGGAATACTGAACTGCCCAAAACCGCGTTGTTGTTTACATTGCCGGTAAAGGAACAAGCCAACAGGATGACCACTCCGATCAAGATTAATATCAATCCCAAATTCTTTAATAAGCCTTTCATGCGTGTGTATTTTAATAGATTATAATATTCCAGTCACAAATTAAAGCATAATTCTTTAACGGGCGAAATAATTTAGGTGAAAAATCCATTATAAAGACAGATTTAGTGGATTTTATGAATTAAACGATTGTTTTTCTGTTTAGTCTTTGGTATTGTAGAATACCTTTTTTAAGACCTCCTGCCCGATGCTCAGTTCTTCGAGAGTGATGCCATGCAGAGCTTCCTTCAATGTTTGTCCCGCAATGATGCGTGCCTTCTCTTCCAGTTCTTTTCCGTCTTTTGTCAGGTGGATCAGATTGGTGCGGCGATCTTTTTTGTCGGAAATACGTACTACAAGATGCTGCCGTTCCATGTTGTCTATGAGACGGGTCATGCTGGGTTTGTCTTTAAAAGTTGCATTGCACAACTCTTGTTGTGTAACGCCGTCTTTTTCCCATAGAAAAATAAGAACCGTCCATTGCTCTGGACTGATTTCCAGACCGTTCTGACGGAAATTGCGATATAGCTTCCGGTTGATTGCTGCGGAAACCTTACCATTTAGGATGGCGAATATAAGCCGGATATCGAAATTAAATTGCTCTATCATGAAATTATTGTTTAAACAACTTTGCAAAGGTAAGCCACTTCCCGGATAATTCCTACATTAGGATACAAAAAAAGATTAAATATTTGTAGTTCAAAATAAAATGCCTAACTTTGCACCCGCATTTTAAAATAAAATAAATTATTTATTTAATTAAACGAGTATGAATCAATACGAAACCGTTTTCATTTTAACTCCCGTTTTGTCTGATGTTCAGATGAAGGAAGCGGTAGAAAAATTCAAAGGTATTCTTCAAGCTGAAGGTGCTGAGATTATCAATGAAGAAAACTGGGGACTGAAGAAATTGGCTTATCCAATTCAGAAGAAGTCAACAGGTTTTTATCAATTGGTTGAGTTCAATGCAGATCCTACTGTCATTGACAAGTTGGAACTTAACTTCCGTCGTGATGAACGCGTTATCCGCTTCTTGACTTTCAAAATGGACAAGTATGCTGCGGAATATGCTGCTAAAAGAAGAAGTGTTAAATCAAACAAAAAGGAGGATTAATCATGGCACAACAGACTCAATCAGAAATCAGATATTTAACTCCGCCCTCAGTAGACGTTAAGAAGAAAAAATACTGTCGTTTCAAAAAGAGTGGTATCCGTTATATCGACTACAAAGATCCTGAATTCTTGAAGAAATTCTTGAACGAACAAGGAAAGATTCTTCCACGTCGTATCACTGGTACTTCTTTGAAGTTCCAACGTCGTATCGCACAGGCTGTGAAGAGAGCTCGTCACTTGGCATTGTTGCCTTATGTAACTGACATGATGAAATAAGAAGGAGGAAAAGTATGGAAATTATATTGAAAGAAGACATCGTAAACTTGGGTTATAAGAACGATATCGTAAACGTGAAATCCGGATACGGTCGTAATTATCTGATCCCGACTGGAAAAGCTATCATCGCTTCTCCTTCTGCAAAGAAAATGTTGGCTGAAGACTTGAAACAACGTGCTCACAAACTTGAGAAAATCAAGAAGGATGCTGAAGCATTGGCTGCTAAGTTGGAAGGCGTTTCTTTGACTATTGCAACAAAAGTTAGTTCAACAGGTACTATCTTCGGTTCTGTAAGCAATATCCAGATTGCTGAAGCATTGGCAAAACTGGGTCACGAAATTGACAGAAAGATCATCGTTGTAAAAGACGCAGTGAAAGAAGTTGGTAACTACAAAGCTATCGTTAAACTTCACAAGGAAGTTTCTGTAGAAATTCCTTTCGAAGTAGTTGCTGAATAAGAGCAAATTTACTTCATATATTAAAAAAGCGATTTGTTCTGATGGATAAATCGCTTTTTTTTATCATCTTTGCTAGTAATATGAAATTCAACCGTTGTTATCTGAAGAGAATCGTTTTGCTGTTCCTGGTTGCTCTGGGAATCGGCAATGCTCTTTATGCAAATAACGAATTGAAAATACTGGCTGACTCTCTGCATAAAATGATAGATGCGAAGCCTCTCTTCGTCCAGAAGAAAGAGCAGCGAATCGCCCGGATTAAATGTTTACTGAAGGACTCTGGGCTGACTCCCGATCGGGAATATAAGGTGAATCTCCAATTATACAATGAGTATAAGAAATTTAATATAGACTCTGCCATTCATTATGTCGACCGGAACCTTGAAATCGCTCGTCAGTTAAATAGAAACTATTTGAAATACCAGTCTTCTTTGCAACTCAGCCTTGTATATTCCATGTGCGGCAGATATAGAGATGCAGAATTACTTCTCGAAAAAATGAAGCCATCAGAACTTCCTCGTTCATTATTAGCTACTTATTATGATACATATGCCCGTTTTTGGGAGTATTATTCGATTTCTGCTACCAATAATCAGTACGGAAAAAAACGGGAAGCTTATCAGGATTCACTGTATGCTCTTATGGATCATACTTCCTTTGACTATAAATTGTCACGGGCTTATTCTTATGCAGGACGCGATTCAACAAAGGCGATCAAGATTTTGGATGAGTTGCTGAATGCTGAGGAGATAGGAACTCCTAATTATGCGATGATTACTCATTCGTATGCCATGTTGAGCCGCTATTTGAAAAGAGAGGATGATGCGAAGAAATATCTTATGATGTCCGCCATTGCTGATATTCAGAATGCCACACGTGAAACGGCCTCCTTGCAGGCACTTGCACTGATACAATATGAGGAAAATAATTTAGCGGATGCTTTCAAATTTACTCAGTCGGCTATTGATGATGTAGTTTCCTCCGGCATTCATTTCCGGGCAATGGAAATCTATAAATTCTATTCTATCATTAATACGGCTTATCAGACGGAAGAAGCTAGGTCTAAATCGAATCTGATTACTTTTCTTATCTCAACCAGCGTTTCTCTTTTTCTTTTAATCGTGTTGGTTGTGTTTATTTATATTCAGATGAAAAAAACGTTGCGGATGAAACGGGCGCTGGCACAAAGTAACGAGGAGCTTCTGAGATTGAACGACAAACTGAACAGCATGAATAGTGAGTTGAATGATAAGAATGATGAACTGTGCGAGATTAATAATATAAAGGAGCATTATATCGCTCAGTTTTTCGACGTGTGCTTCAGCTATATTCATAAAATGGAGAAGTATCAGAATATGCTGTATAAAATAGCCATTAATAAATGCTATGAGGAACTGATTAAAAAGCTGAAATCTTCCGCATTGATTGATGATGAACTTGATGCTCTGTATACTCGCTTCGATAGAGTCTTTTTGAATTTATATCCGACTTTTGTTTCAGATTTCAATGCTTTACTGAAAGATAACGAGAAGATCATTCTTAAGCAGGACGCTTTGTTGAACAGGGAACTTCGTATCTATGCATTGTTACGTTTGGGTATTACGGATAGCGGGAAGATTGCCAACTTCCTTCGTTGCTCTACAAGTACTGTTTATAATTATCGTACTAAAATGCGTAACAAGGCTGCAGTGGACCGGGATGAATTTGAAAATGAAATTATGAAAATCTGACCAATATAAACGAATTTGTGCCATCCAATAAATAAAGTGCTTTCCAAACAATCTACATTTTTTATATCACTAAATGATTGTAAGTTGTTGATTTATAAGGTTTAATATTATTTTATAATCTACATAAAGTTGTGTAGACTAAATAAAGCGTTATTTATTTGGCTAGTTTTGCGATATCAGTTTTCGAACAATCTGCCTACAGATGAAAATTGATACCTTTTATGTTGTTTGTACTTAAATTCGCAATTTTTTATGGATGCACAATTTTCACTTGACACAAAAATAAAAGTAGGAATAATCGGTTTCGGTAGAATGGGAAGATTCTATTGGGAGGCGATGCGGAAAAGCGGGCGATGGGAGATTGCCTATATTTGCGATACAGATCCTACCACGCGCGAACTTGCTAAAAAAATATCTCCTGAATCTCGTGTAGTAGAGAATGACCAAAAAATCTTTGAAGACGAGAGTGTACAGGTTGTCGGGCTCTTCACATTGGCAGACTCAAGGCTCGAACAAATAGAAAAGGCTATTCGGTACGGAAAACATATCATCGCAGAAAAACCCGTTGCAGATACGATGGAAAAGGAGTGGAAGGTGGTGGATATGATAGAAAACTCCAATGTACTTTCTACGGTGAACTTATATCTGCGAAATTCTTGGTATCATAATCTGATGAAGGAATATATTCAGAAGGGAGAAATAGGTGAGTTGGCCATTATTCGTATTTGCCACATGACTCCGGGACTGGCACCGGGTGAAGGACACGAATATGAAGGCCCTGCTTTCCATGATTGTGGAATGCATTATGTTGACATCGTTCGCTGGTATGCCGAAAGTGAATATAGAACATGGAATGCACAAGGCGTGAACATGTGGAATTATAAAGATCCCTGGTGGGTACAATGTCACGGAACTTTTCAAAATGGCGTAGTCTTTGATATAACTCAGGGTTTTGTCTATGGACAATTATCGAAAGATCAGACGCACAATTCTTATGTAGATATTATAGGTACGGAAGGTATCGTGCGTATGACGCATGATTTCAAAACAGCTGTCGTCGATTTACACGGAGTACATCAGACACTTCGTGTGGAAAAACCTTTTGGTGGTAAGAATATTGACGTGCTGTGCGATTTGTTCGCCGATTCCATATTGACCGGTAAGCGAAACCCTCGTTTGCCTTTAATGTATGACTCGACTATTGCATCCGAATATGCGTGGAAGTTCCTGCAGGATGCTCGTATGAATGACTTGCCGGCTATTGGCAATTTACAGACTCTTGAACAAATACGCGAACGCAGAAAAAACATGAAAAATGGATATGGGTTGCTGCATAGTAATCCACCACAAATAACTAACTCCTTAAAATAATAAAACCATGTCAGACTTTTCAAGAAGAAAATTTCTTAAAACGGGAGCCGCTGCTTTAGCAGGAATCACCATTGCTCCCAGTTCTATTTTAGGTATGAGCCACGGGCACGTTTCACCAACCGACAAACTGAACCTCGCAGCCGTAGGTATCGGCGGTATGGGGCATGCCAACATCAACAACGTGAAGGGTACCGAAAACATCGTAGCCCTTTGTGACGTAGACTGGAAATATGCCAAAGGCGTATTCGATGAATTCCCGAATGCGAAGAAATACTGGGATTATCGCAAGATGTACGATGAAATGGGCAAATCCATTGACGGCGTAATCATTGCTACCGCCGACCATACTCATGCCATCATCACGGCAGACGCCATGACAATGGGCAAGCACGTATACTGCCAGAAACCGTTGACTCACTCCGTTTACGAATCCCGTTTGCTGACCAAGCTGGCCGCCTCTACCGGAGTAGTTACTCAAATGGGTAATCAGGGAGCATCGGGCGAAGGTACCGACCTGGTTTGCGAATGGATATGGAATGGAGAAATCGGTGAAGTAACCAAAGTGGAATGCGCCACCGACCGTCCTATCTGGCCGCAAGGACTGAATGCACCCGAAAAGGCGGACCGCATCCCCAACACATTGAACTGGGATCTTTTCACCGGACCTGCCAAACTGAACCCGTACAACAACGTTTATCATCCCTGGAACTGGCGCGGATGGTGGGATTACGGTACAGGTGCACTGGGTGATATGGCCTGCCATATTCTGCATCAGCCGTTCAGAGCTCTGAAACTGGGTTATCCTACCAAGGTGGAAGGTTCTTCTACATTATTACTGAGTGCCTGCGCTCCTCAGGCCCAGCACGTGAAGATGATTTTCCCCGCCCGCGACAATATGCCGAAAGTTGCCTTGCCGGAAGTTGAGGTGCACTGGTATGACGGCGGTATGATGCCAGAACGTCCGAAAGGTTTCCCGGAAGGAAAACAACTGATGGGTCCCGGTGGTGGTCTGACTATTTTCCACGGAACAAAAGATACATTGATTTGCGGCTGCTACGGAGAACAACCTTTCTTGTTGTCAGGCCGTGTGCCCAATGCACCGAAAGTATGCCGCCGTGTCAAGTGTTCTCATGAGATGGACTGGGTACGCGCTTGTAAGGAAGACAAATCCAACCGCGTGATGCCGAAAGCGGATTTCTCCGAATCGGGACCGATGAATGAAATGGTGGTAATGGGTGTATTGGCTATCCGTCTGCAAGGATTGAACAAGACACTGGAATGGGACGGCGCTAATATGTGCTTCACTAATATCGGTGATAACGAAACACTCAGAACCTGCATTAAGGACGGATTTACAATTCATGATGGT
Organism: Bacteroides sp. B1-V-101; assembly: GCF_023656585.1. Classification (NCBI taxonomy): domain Bacteria; kingdom Pseudomonadati; phylum Bacteroidota; class Bacteroidia; order Bacteroidales; family Bacteroidaceae; genus Bacteroides; species Bacteroides sp. B1-V-101. The sequence continues at coordinate 110,412 of NZ_JAMOKH010000014.1, forward strand.
CACCCGTCATTCAATAAGACCTGGACAGATCCGATCAACGCGAAACAATTCGCAGCCGAACTGGTGAAACATAACTATCGCGAAGGATGGAAGTTGCCTGATATGCCACGATAACACGATAAAAGTAAGTTAAGAATTAAAGATTAAAAATTAAATAGTTATTATTATGAAGAAAGTATTTTATCCATTAGCTTGTTGTCTTGCAGCGGGAGTTTTAGTTTCCTGCAGCGGTCAGAAGAAATCCGGGAGTGCTCAGGAAGAGCAATCGGCAAACGAAGTAGCATTATCATATTCAAAATCATTAAAAGCGGCAGAGATGGATAGCTTGCAATTACCGGTAGATGCGGATGGTTACATCACTATCTTTGACGGCAAAACATTTAATGGATGGCGTGGTTATGGCAAGGACAGAGTTCCTTCCAAATGGACTATCGAAGACGGTTGCATCAAATTTAACGGTTCCGGTGGCGGTGAAGCGCAGGATGGTGATGGCGGAGACCTGATCTTTGCCCACAAATTCAAAAACTTCGAACTGGAAATGGAATGGAAGGTTTCCAAAGGCGGTAACTCCGGTATCTTCTATCTGGCTCAGGAAGTGACTTCTAAAGATAAGGACGGTAACGACGTGCTCGAACCTATTTATATTTCCGCACCTGAATATCAGGTATTGGACAATGATAATCATCCGGACGCAAAATTGGGTAAAGACAATAACCGTCAGTCGGCTTCTTTATATGACATGATTCCGGCAGTTCCTCAGAATGCGAAACCTTTCGGCGAATGGAACAAGGCTAAGATCATGGTTTATAAAGGTACTGTTGTTCACGGACAGAATGACGAGAATGTACTCGAATACCACTTGTGGACCAAACAATGGACTGACCTTTTGCAAGCCAGCAAATTCAGCCAGGACAAATGGCCGTTGGCTTTCGAACTGCTGAATAATTGCGGTGGTGAAAACCACGAAGGATTTATCGGAATGCAGGATCACGGTGATGACGTTTGGTTCCGCAATATCCGCGTGAAAGTTCTGGACTGATCACATAAATAATTCAAAGATAGGCTGTGTCAAAAGTAACATCAACATGGCATTTATTCTGAATGACAGAATGATATGCCCGACGAACTTCTGACACAGCTTTTTTATTTTAATACATGAACCCCTTTATCTACAAACATGAAACTCCAAATAAATCTATGTGCGCTGGCTCTTCTTTTAATGATTCCGTTTACGGCCATGGCACAGTCTAAAACAAAAGCGAAAGCTAAAAAAGAAGTAGCGATTCAACTCTATTCTGTCAGGGATATATTGAATAAGGTAGACAATAAGGACGGCAAATGTGATGCCGCTTATATTACTCTTCTGAAGAACTTGGCGAAAATGGGATATACCAGTGTGGAAGCCGCCAATTATAATAATGGAAAGTTTTACGACAGAACTCCCGACCAATTTAAAAAAGATGTAGAATCTGCCGGGCTGAAGGTTTTATCCTCACATTGCACAAGAGGATTGTCGAAAGAAGAATTAGCTTCCGGTGATTTTTCAAGTTCACTTCAATGGTGGGACCAGTGTATTGCTGATCATAAAGCTGCCGGTATGAGTTACATTGTAGCTCCTTGGATGGATGTGCCTAAAACACTTAAGGAGTTGGATACATATTGTGCTTATTACAATGAAATAGGCAAACGTTGTAAACAGCAGGGGATGTCGTTCGGATACCATAATCATGCTCATGAATTTCAGAAGGTAGAAGATAAAGTGATGTATGATTACATGATTGAGCATACCAATCCTGAATATGTTTTCTTCCAGATGGATGTTTATTGGGTAGTTCGCGGGCAAAACAGTCCGGTCGATTATTTTAATAAATACCCCGGTCGTTTTAAAATGTTCCATATCAAAGATCACAGAGAAATCGGGCAGAGCGGAATGGTTGGTTTCGATGCTATTTTCAAGAATGCAAAGACAGCTGGTGTGAAGCATCTTGTTGCAGAGATAGAAAGCTACAGCATGCCCGTAGAGAAAAGTGTCGAGGTAAGTCTGGATTATTTGCTGGATGCTCCCTTTGTGAAAAGCTCATACGCTAAATAAGGCATAAAAAAAAGTCTGTGCATGCTTTTAGCATGTCAGACTTTCAATTCTCTCTAGGCTGTTCTGAATTATTCAGCTACAGCTTCAGTTGCAGTGCTATCTGCATTCAAAGAGTCAGCTGCTGCCTGAGCTGCTGCTTGTTCTGCTTCAGCTGCTGCTGCTTCTACAGCTGCGATTGAGTCAGCGATGCGGATAGAATCTTGTTGAGCTTTTGCTGCGTCAGCTGCTTTGTTACCACAAGATGCGAATGATACTGCTACGATAGCTACGGCCATCAAAACTAATTTTTTCATTTTCTTTGCTTTTTAAAAACGTAATACAATCAATTGCTTTATTAAAACGTTGCAAAGTTATGTACTTTTTCAATATGTTGTTCTCGAAAAGCCAACTATTTTTATAATTTTTTTTAGAAGCTTGTTATATTACGCCTTCAATCCATGTTTTAAAACATACTAATCGACAGCTATACTGTTATATAGATACCTTTTGATGCTTCTTTTCGGGGTTTTCTCAAATTCCGTAGGATAAAGCTGAATCTTGCTGACTTTTTCATACGCAGCTACATTATTATTTAAGTTCTTCAGATTTTCATCCATGATGGTTTTCAGGTTATCCGGATTGTTCAATCCGAGAGAATCAAGCGCTTCGTAATCCGCATAGACCAGTGCCACCAGTTTCTTGTTACGTTCGATGACGAGGCTTTCAAGAATGAATGGCAGGTTATTGAGTTTGGCTTCCAGCTCTTCGGGGAAGATGTTCTGTCCGCTCGAACTCAGAATCATGCTTTTGAGTCGTCCGCGGATGAAGATATTTCCGCTGGCGTCCATAGTACCAAGGTCGCCGGTGCGCAGCCAGCCGTCTTCGGTAAACACTTCCTGCGTGGCTTCCGGATTCTTATAATATCCCACCATCACGTTTTCACCACGTACCTGAATCTCTCCGGTTTCCGCTTCCGGATTTTCTTTATAGATACGTGCCTCCATGATATCCAGCACTTTGCCGGAAGAGCCTAAAATAAATTCATTCCAGGGAGCATAGCTGATCAGTGGTCCGCACTCGGTCATACCATAACCGATGGTGAAAGGGAACTTTATTTTGTAGAAGAACTCTTCCACTTCCTGATTCATGGCAGCGCCTCCGATGATGATTTCTTTGAAACGTCCGCCTAAGGCGTCTATCAGCTTTTTCCGTATCTGATTATAAATTTGGGTGTCGAGCAAAGGAATGTTTAATGCCCATTTCATACCTTTCTTATTAATGAGCGGCTGGATGACATTTTTATATATTTTCTCGATGACCAGCGGAACAGTGATAATCAGGTTCGGTTTTACCTCCTCAAAAGCCTTCATGATAATTTTGGGAGAAGGCGTTTTACCGAGCAGGGTGACATGAGTTCCGACAGCAGTTGCAGTCAGAAAGTCGAAAGCGCAACCGTAGGCGTGTGCCAGTGGCAGGAAAGAAAGCACTTTATCTCCTTTTTTAAGTAACTCCGTGCGGATGCCGAAAGTGACATTGCCGGCAAGATTGTTGCCCGTCAACATTACCCCTTTGCTGAAGCCGGTAGTTCCCGATGTGTAGTTCAGCAGCATTACCTTATCATTGGATAACGTAGTGTATTGAATGTCCTCGCGCGTGAATCCTTTCGGATAGGCGGCGTACATTTCATCATTGAGGTGTACCAGAAACTTCTGAATAGTTTCTCCGTCCCGCTGATAGAGGCAGCGGAAGTCGGTGAGCGAAAAAACTCCGCGCAGTCCGGTCAGCTTTTCTTCTTCCAGGCTTTCCCAGATGCTGTCACTGGTAAAGAGGAAAACGGACTCGGAATGGTTGACGATATGATGCACATCGTTGGGCGTAAAGTCTTGCAGGATAGGGACGATGATGGCTCCGTAGGTGATGGTTGCCATGTAGGCGATGCACCAGTGGGCATTATTTTTGCCGATAACGGCTATTTTATCTCCTCTACGCAGGCTGCAGTGTTTGAAGAGCAGGTGCATACGGGCGATTTCTCCGGCTACCTGGCCATAAGTATAATGAACGGATTCACCATAATCGGTATAGCAAGGTAAATCCCAATTTTCCCGAAAACTATTTTCGTATAGTTTAATGAAATTCTCTTTAATCATTGCACGTTTTTTAGTGAATTGTGCAAAAATAGGAATAAACTTTCGTATCCTAAAGTGTTTTACTAATAATAATGTGTAACTTTGCAGGAAATATGCGTTATAACAGATTATGATAGATACCACTGTATTTCAAAATAAGACAGCCGTTTATTATACGTTAGGCTGCAAATTGAACTTTTCAGAGACTTCAACTATCGGCAAAATCCTGCGGGAGGCAGGAGTCCGGACTGCGCGTAAAGGGGAAAAAGCAGACATCTGTGTAGTAAATACTTGTTCGGTGACGGAGATGGCAGACAAGAAATGTCGTCAGGCTATTCATCGGTTGGTCAAGCAGCATCCCGGAGCTTTTGTGGTAGTGACCGGATGTTACGCGCAGTTGAAACCCGGCGACGTGGCAAAGATAAAAGGAGTAGATGTAGTGCTGGGTGCCGAGCAGAAAGGAGACTTGTTGCAGTATCTCGGCGACCTCCATAAGCATGAAGAGGGAGAGGCATTTACTACCACCACCAAAGATATCCGTTCGTTTTCGCCTTCGTGTTCACGGGGCGACCGTACTCGTTTCTTCCTGAAAGTACAAGACGGATGCGATTATTTCTGTTCTTATTGTACCATTCCTTTTGCCCGTGGACGCAGCCGTAACGGTACTGTTGCCTCTATGGTGGAGCAGGCAAGGCAGGCTGCTGCCGAAGGCGGAAAAGAGATCGTACTGACAGGCGTGAATATCGGCGATTTTGGTAAGACTACCGGTGAGACTTTCTTTGATCTGGTGAAAGCGCTGGATCAGGTGGAAGGCATCGAACGTTACCGCATTTCTTCTATCGAGCCCAATCTGCTGACTGATGAAATCATCGAGTTCGTTTCCCGTTCCCGTAGATTTATGCCTCATTTTCATATCCCGTTGCAATCCGGTTGCGATGAAGTGCTGAAATTGATGCGCCGTCGTTATGATACGGCTCTTTTTGCCTCTAAAGTAAAGAAAATCAAGGAAGTGATGCCGGATGCCTTTATCGGAGTCGATGTGATTGTAGGTACTCGCGGAGAGACGGAAGAGTATTTTGAACAGGCTTATCAGTTTATTTCCGGACTGGATGTGACACAGTTGCATGTGTTCAGCTACTCCGAACGTCCGGGGACGCAGGCCCTGAAGATAGATTATGTGGTTTCGCCGGAAGAGAAACATCAGCGCAGCCAGCGCTTGCTGACACTTTCTGATGAAAAGACACGGGCTTTCTATACCCGTCACATCGGGCAGACCATGCAGGTATTGATGGAAAAATCAAAAGCAGGTACGCCGATGCACGGGTTTACCGCTAACTATATCCGCGTAGAAGTGGAGAATGACGAATCATTGGACAATCAGATGATTAACGTCCGACTGGGAGAATTTAATGAAGACATGACAGCGCTTAAAGGCACAATTCTGATGAATTATGAAGTCTAGATTTATCTATTGGCTGGTATATAGCGGGATGTGGCTGTTTTCGGCGCTTCCCTTCCGGATATTGTATTTACTTTCGGATTTCAATTACCTGTTGATGTACCGTATAGGGAGGTATCGCCGGAAAGTAGTACGGGAAAATCTGAAGAAATCATTTCCCGAAAAAGACAAGAAAGAAAGGCTGCAGATCGAACGCCGTTTCTATCGTTACCTTTCCGACTATATGCTTGAAGACTTGAAAATGCTTCATATGTCACCCGAAGACCTTTATAAGCGGATGACTTATAAGAATACGGAACAATATCTGGAACTGACCGAGAAATATGGCGGAATCATCGTAATGATTCCTCATTATGCCAATTATGAATGGCTGATCGGGATGGGATCTATTATGAAACCGGGTGATGTACCGATGCAAGTCTATAAACCTCTGAAAGATAAATACTTGAACGAATTGTTCCAGCGCATCCGTTCCCGCTTCGGAGGATATAACGTTCCGAAACATTCTACGGCACGCGAAATTATCAAGTTGAAGCGTGAAGGCAAAAAGATGGTTGTCGGTCTGATTACTGACCAGTGGCCCAGCGGAAACGAAAAATACTGGACTACTTTTTTGGGGCAGGAAACCGCCTTTCTGAATGGTGCGGAGCGCATTGCGAAAATGATGAACTTCCCTGTGTTCTATTGTGATCTGACAAAACCCGGCAGAGGGTATTGTGTAGCTGAGTTTAAGCTGATGACAGAGAAACCGAAGGAGACGGGTGAAGGAGAAATTACGGAAATGTTTGCTGATTATCTGGAACAGACGATTCGCAGGGAACCGGCTTATTGGCTGTGGTCTCATAAACGTTGGAAAGCTTCTAAGGCTGAATGTGAAAGGGGGTAAGGATGAAAGTGTCAGTGGTTATTCTGAATTGGAACGGGTGCGATATGCTTCGTACTTTTCTTCCGTCCGTGATCCGCTATTCGAAGAGCGAAGAAGTAGAAGTCTGTGTGGCCGACAATGGCTCTACGGATGCTTCTGTGGAAATGCTTCGGGAAGAATTTCCTTGTGTCCGGATCATTGTGCTGGATCAGAATCATGGATTCGCAGATGGATATAACCTGGCTTTGCAGCAGGTAGAAGCGGAGTATGTGGTACTTCTGAATTCTGATGTTGAGGTGACCGAACATTGGCTTGAACCGATGATCTCCTATCTTGATGGCCATCCGGAGGTAGCTGCCTGTCAGCCGAAAATCCGTAGCCAGCGGCAAAAAGAGTATTTTGAATATGCCGGAGCAGCCGGAGGATTTATAGATAAGTACGGCTATCCGTTCTGTCGTGGGCGTATAATGGGAGTGGTCGAAAAGGATGAGGGACAGTATGATACGATCCTGCCAGTTTTCTGGGCAACGGGAGCCGCCCTGTTTATCCGTCATGCGGATTATCGTGAGGCGGGCGGACTGGACGGACGTTTCTTTGCCCACATGGAAGAGATTGATTTATGCTGGCGACTACGTTCCCGTGGTCGGGAAATCGTTTGCATTCCTCAAAGTACGGTCTATCACGTCGGTGGTGCGACTCTGAAAAAGGAGAATCCCCGCAAGACTTTTTTGAATTTTCGTAATAATCTTGTCATGCTCTATAAGAATCTTTCGGACGAAGAGTTAAATAAAGTGATGCGTATCCGGACTTGTCTCGATTACGTGGCCGCATTCACATTTCTGCTGAAGGGACAGTTGGACAATGCCCGTGCGGTGATGTGTGCCCGGAAAGAATACAAACAGATTTGTCCTTCATTTTCTTCTTCCCGTAAAGAAAACTTAAGAAAAACTTCTTTGAATCCAATCCCTGAACGGATAAAAAGTAGTATCTTGTGGCAGTTTTATGTGGGAGGGTGCAAAAGATTCTCTCAATTGTCGGATTTAAAAGGATAACAAAATGGAACCAAAAGTAAGGAGAGGCATCGGGCTGGTAGCACATGATGCCATGAAAAAAGACCTCATCGAATGGGTGCTGTGGAACTCGGAACTGTTGATGGGAAATAAATTCTATTGTACAGGTACTACAGGTACTCTGATTCTGGAAGCACTGAAGGAGAAGCATCCTGAAGTGGAGTGGGACTTCACAATTCTGAAATCCGGTCCTTTGGGAGGTGACCAGCAGATGGGATCGCGTATTGTGGACGGTCAGATTGATTATCTATTCTTTTTCACTGACCCTATGACTTTGCAGCCACATGATACGGATGTTAAAGCATTAACCCGACTGGCCGGTGTTGAGAACATCGTTTTCTGTTGTAATCGTTCTACGGCGGATCATATCATTTCCAGCCCTCTGTTTATGGATCCCGATTACGAACGTACCCATCCGGACTATTCCAGTTATACGAAACGGTTCGAAAACAAATCCGTGGTAACGGAAGCTGTAGAATCGGTAAATAAAAGAAAAAGAAAGAAGAGATAGGTCGTTATAGACTGAAAATATGATAGTGTGAGGCTGCTTCAAGTAGAAATGAGGCAGCCTTACTTGTGCCATGCCTTTGGCACGACGATGCCACGCCTTTGGCACAACTGTGCCATGCCCTTGTCACAACTGTTTCCAAGCCTTTGTCACAACTGTGCCACACCCTTGTCACAACCGTGACACTCCTTTGGCATAACTGTGCCCATTACTTGGCACAAGCAGAATGATAGGGTGTTGTAAATAAGTTGACCGGATGTGGCAGTCCGGATGATAGGATGACAGACCAATGTGCTTCTTGATAATAACACAAACTGATAAAGCAAAGGTACTTATCTGCTGCAATGCAGTTCTACTCCGGCTGAGTCGATGTCTGCTCCCATAGGCGGATTCCGTTTGGAAAGACGAAGTTCTATTTCTTCAATGGCAGGAAATTCTGCCAGTAGTCTTTTAGCTATTCGTCCGCATACGTGTTCCAGCAACTTCGACGGGATGGACATTTCAGCTTTCACGGCTTCGTGTATTTCGGCATAGTTGACCGTATCCACCACGTCGTCTGTTTGAATAGCCTGACTGATATCTACCTTCAACTTCAAGTTGATAATATACTCATTTCCAATGATATTCTCTTGGGGGGCTACTCCATGATAAGCGAAGCAGCAGATGTCTTTCAGCAAAATATAGCTGTTGTTTATCTTCATATCTTTTGTTTTCTAAAAAAGTAAAGGTAAGGCTTTATTTCTTTTTATAAAGTGTTTTCGATCATTTTTGTTCGCTTATTAAATGAATGAAAGGCTTTATAAATGAGATTTTAGTCATCAGCTATGTAATTCAACTGCCATTTTTAGTCCCATGGAAGACGTCGTGCGATATCTATAATATGAGGGACTTCTTTATTCAAAGGTTCGTCGTTCAGTACAGTTTCATATTTCTTTAAATAGGCTTCTGCCATGACACTTGAATTGAATAGATCTCTGGCATATTCGTGGCAGACTTTCGGAGAATATTGTGCTGACTGTATATGTTCGGCCATTTCCTGTCCGTGAGCGGTCAGAAAACCGACTTCCGGTGAAACGAGTTCGGGAAGCGCACCGTAGGGAGTACCGAATACGGGAGCTCCGAAGTATAAGGATTCGGTGATTGCAAGTCCGAAAGGTTCGTGCCATGTAACGGGGAAAATAAGCCCTTTTGACTGCTCAATAATAACTTTTTTCTTTGAATCATCTACCATTCCATGAAAATGAATCCGTGGATTCCATGTGAATCGGAAGCCCATTTTGAGATTGAGGCGATAACCGCCTAAAACGTCCAGTTGTGCGTTCTTGATGCTTTGGACAACGGCGATAGCTCCTTTGATATTTTTGACCTTCCAGGCTGCTTTGCCTAGAAAATGGTAGTTTTTTCTGGAAAGGGTGAGGTTGGCGGGACCGTAGTCATCCCAGTCCAGTCCATTGTAAACGAATGATTCGCTTCCAAGTCTTTGTGCATGATTACGTGAGACAAAAACGATGTTCCGGTCTGCGTTGGCCGGGATTCCATTGCCGTGTATGGTCAGTAAGTGCGGCTTGGTGATTCCTTCGGGAACGGGAATGTTGAAATGTACGATGTCCGCATCTGTGGGGATTTGGGTGTTCAGATTTACGCTAGGGTCCAGTTCTATCACCTTAGCGAAAGGGCAGGAGGAACCTTTTCCTGCGATGAAGGTGACTTTGTGTCCGCGCTTATTGAGTTCTTTACCCAGATACCACATTACTCTTTGAGTTCCGCCGTATTTTATAGATGGAATTTTATCTCCTAAGACAATCGTTATATTCATTTGTTCTCGGTCTATAGTTCTTTGGAACAAAAGTAGTAAATTATTTGATAATTAAACTTAGAGTTAAGAAAAGTTTGGCTTGCACAATGTTTTATTATTTGACTTTTAATAAATCCTTTTGTGCCACCAACTGTGGAATTATCTTAAGCAGGATAGGGGTAAAGAGAATGCAGATGGTCAATGTCAGCAGGAGCAGTGCGCTTGCTTCTGCCCAGTCGTTATGAATATAATGCGAAACGACCGGTCTTGCAAAGTGAATAATCGGTCCATGAATACTGAGTGTGATAATGGAATATCGCCCCAGATAAGAAACGATGCTTATTCTTTTTATTTTCTTACAGATCAGCATAATCATAAAGATTCCGGCAAATGCGGCAATGTATACCTGGAATATGTTGCCGGGATAATTGTTGGTCCGCATACCCGGCGTGGTGGCGGTGAAGTACATTACGACCAGTGCCAGCAGGACAAATGAGGGAATAATCTTGTCGAACCGATGACTGGGGAACAGGAAGAAATTATATCGGCGAACCCAGAAACCTGCCACATAGAAGGGGAGGGCAGTCATGGCAACGTCTATATACAAAGGAAGTTCGATGTGAAATTTGCCCAGGAAGAATCCTGTGCATCCGATCAGTAACGTTGCTGCAAACATCAGAGATAAATGCTTGTCACGCAGATAATGAATCAGATAGAACAGGATATTGCAGTTGAACAGAGCAAGCAGAAACCAGATGGGAGGATTGAACTTGATGAGGTCGTGCCCGTGAAAGACAAACAGTAATTCTCTCCATGACACAGGGAGATGGAAAGTTTCCGGTGCAATCTTCCATACAATGTATTTTAGTAGAAAGGCGCTGACGTAGAAGAAGATAAAGGGAATGATTAGCTTATTGGTCTTTCGGATAATGAACCCGTATAATCCTTCATAAGGCTTGAAGAAAATTCCTGATATAAAGAAATAGAGAGGCATGCGAAAGCAGGATAGCATGGAATGCTTGTCAAGTTGGTCGAAAGCGCCTCCGATATGCGCCATCACTACCAGAATAATGCAGACTCCCTTGGTTAAGTCCACAAAATCAATACGCCGATGCTGATTGTCTCCCATTTATTTTGCGTTGCGTTTTTGCGTTGCAAAGATACTTGATTAATTGGAAAAAACGGAATGAAGGAAGATAAAGAATTGCCGCATGGGAGAGAAACGGAGGTGTCAAAACTATCAGTTGATTTTATTCAGGCACAGATGACACGGATTTACAGTTTTAAGAGATTATAGGTCTAAAAAACGTGTTAATCCGTGTCACCCGTGCCTAATGATATTTATTTCTTGGGAGCTCTGCCGGTGTATTTTATTAGCTCACGTATCTTGTCATTGAGTTCTTCTGCTTTCATCAACTGTTCCAGAGTGAGATGCATCCGGTAACGCCAATAGTTACGCGGGTTGGATGGTACATTAATCCGTTCTTCCTGCACATTCGGATTTCTCCATTTGCCATCAATGCTCAGCCAGTCTTGCAGGGACAGAATACAAAGTATGGAATTGCTTTTCAGATGATTGCGCACCACTTCTTCGCACAATTCGGGAGTGGCGACTGTCGGTGCGGTTCCGTAATGCCCCAGCATCGTGTTGTAGTAACGCTGTGTCTGCAGGTAATCTTCTTCCCACCACCCTCGCAAAGTAGACATATCATGAGTGGAGATGGTACAAACCGACCGGTATGGGTATTCATTTAAATATCCGAACTCGTGCATCGGATTCTTTGGCATCCGCTGAATCTCCAGACTGAGGATACGAAGATCATTCATGACGGACGAAACACAATCCGGAATCATACCCAGGTCTTCTCCGCAAACCAGCATACGTGTCGATTGTGTCAGTTGCGGTAGTTTCTTCATAGCCTGTTGGCGCCAGAACTCGTTGTGGCGGTGATAATAATACTGATCATACAGTCTGTTAAACGCATTCTGCTCCTGTTCATTGAGTGAACGGAAGATGAAATCGCGTTGTATTCCGATGCGCGGATGATATTTATCTTTTTCTTTCGTGTCCGGTACAAAAAGAACATCACTGATCAAAGTGTATAGTCCATCCCGAATCCAAAGACTGTTTTCATCATTCTTTCCTGCAAAGAAACTCTCCACTTCCCGTTGGGTGGTGAACTCCGGTTTCATGTGATAAACACCGGGTGTTTCGGCAGGAAGCAGAAAAGTCTGTTTCACATAATCGGTATGCGGACCGAATACTTGCCCGAGGAAGGATTCATGAATATATGGAATCAAATATTCTTCCCGAAAGGGGAGTCCGTAACTTTCGATTTCCTCCCGACTCATAGGGATGGAGGGAATGAACTGTCCGAGTAATCCGTGTACGGCATGCATCGGGATTTCCCAGATACGGAAGAAACCAAGGATGTGGTCAATCCGGTAAGCGTCGAAGTACTCTGACATTTTTTGGAAACGCTTCATCCACCAGCGGTAGCCATCCTTTTCCATGACGTCCCAGTTGTACGTGGGGAATCCCCAGTTTTGTCCGTTCACGGAGAAATCATCGGGAGGGGCGCCCGCCTGCCCGTTGAGATTGAAGTAATAAGGTTCGGTCCATGCTTCCACACTGTTGCGGCTGATGCCGATAGGGATATCTCCTTTGAGTACGACACCGTGTTCGCGGGCGTATTTCGTAGCGGCTACCAATTGCAGGTGCAGGTGAAACTGGATATAATAATAAAGTGCGATGTGCGGGTAATCTACAGATTCCGGCCGGCACATCTTCTCTATATCTTGTGCATTATAAACGGAATGTCTGGGCCATTCACGGAAATTAGGTGTCTGAAAGGCATCGCGCAGATAGCTGAAAACAGCGTAAGGTTGCAGCCATTCCTTATTGGCATTAAAGAATTCGCCGAACTCTCCGGAGGCTAATACTTTTTCTCCTTCCTGCTTGAAGATCAGTCGGAAGTATTCCCATTTCGTTTGGTTGACAGCTTCATAATCCATCGCCGGCAGGCCGTTGAGTTCTTTCTGTTTTTTGTTGAACTTCGCTGCGGCTGACTTGTCTTTCAGTGTTCCCATCTGCTTTATATCCGCATACATCGGGTGGAAAGCATAAATGGAGATACTATTATATGGATAAGAATCGGTCCACGCATGAGTCATGGTCGTATCATTGATCGGTAATATCTGTATAACCTTTTGTTGGGTACTTACAGCCCAGTCAATCATGCGTTTCAAATCTCCGAAATCTCCTACTCCGAAACTGTTCTCTGATTTCAGTGAAAAGACTGGGATGGCTATACCGGCCCCTTTCCATACCGGAATATCGAAATATGCATATCGGTCGGAGATGACCAGCGTCTCATTTGTTTTCAGTTCCGGGTCGGCAAGATAGCGGTTGGGGTTATTTTCCCAGCAGTCCGCTTTCTTTTCTTCTTTATGGTAAAGGATGAATTTGTATTCCAGCGGGAATTTCAGCTTACTTGCATCCAGCTCGATCTGCCATTCCGGAAAGTTAGCATCGCTCATAGGAATCGCTTTGTCCGGGTCCCAGTTTCCCAATGCTTTCTGATTTCCGCAAATTGCCAGGCAATAGTCTTTGTTGATGCGTGGGGCGTATGCCTTGATGACCAGCCCTTTTCTGTGACAAGGCGGAATTTCAGCTCTGTCGGGATGGGCTAACAAGGCTTCCGTGAAGGCCGAACTGTAGTAATACAATTGTTCGGGGATATTTTTCCAGCAGTCTTTAATCTGATACTTCTTTTTAGAGTTACCGGATAAAAAGAGACGTCTCGGAAAACTGTCCCATTCTTTGCGGATGATGATTTGGTTTTGTTCTATCTGATAGCTGTAATTGATAGTCATTCCTTCTTTGGGAACTTCCAGTTCCACGTCTGCCGTCCAGTATATGCCGTCTGTGGTATGCATGGGGATCGACTCCGGCAGCAGCCCGGCAATCCTGACTTCTTCTCCCCAACTGGTACGATATTCGATGTTAAATGATACAGTCATATATATTAGATTTTGATTAGACACTAATGACTATGCAAGTATAAGACATTTTTTTGAATAAAAAATAAAAGGAGCCGTATTAGGACTCCTTTTAATCTTTTGTTTATATATTAATTAACATACGTCACATGTTAACCGCATCTGGAAGCACCGCAAGTGGTACAGATCAGACAGCCTTCCTGATAGACCAAAGTTTCATTACCGCAATTCGGGCATTTCTTTCCTTTGGCTTCCGTTCCGTCCTGAATATATTTCTTCAATGCACGTTCTACACCGTTCTTCCAAGTGTTGATGCTCTCGCTGTTTAGTTGCAGAGAACCTACCAGCTTGATAACCTGCTCGATCGGCATCCGGTAACGGAGTACACCGGAGATCAGTTTTGCATAGTTCCAGTATTCCTTGTTGAACTTCTCTGACAATCCTTCGATAGTCGTCTTGTATCCACGTTTATTTTCGAACTGGAAGTCGTAACGCTTGGTTCCATCCTCGTCTATATTCTTGATAATACGTCCGCTGGTTACGCTTTTCGGCAACAGGATACCTTCATCGTCATCCTGCAAACCGGTGAATATCTCGTAAGGATGTCCATCCAGCAGTCCTACAAAAGCCACCCATTTCTCTTTGTTATTCTGGAAACGAACCACGTCGGCTTCCAGTATTCTTGGGCGTGTTTCTACTACCGTAGGCGGTTTGCAAGGAGGAAGAGTTTCTTTCTTATCCGATTTGGTTGAAATCAATACTCCGGAACGTGAGCCGTCGCGGTATACCGTACATCCTTTGCAACCGGATTTCCATGCTTCTACATACAGGCGGTTGACAAGATCCTCGTCTACATCGTTCGGCAGGTTGATGGTTACGCTGATAGAGTGGTCTACCCATTTTTGGATTCTTCCCTGCATCTTCACTTTCATCAACCAGTCTACGTCATTGGAAGTCGCTTTATAATAAGGTGACTTGGCCACCAGCTCGTCAATCTCTTCCTGCGAATAACGCTTGGCGGGATCGTATCCGTTAGCTTCCATCCATGTCACGAATTTATGATGGAATACGATATATTCTTCGAATGCGTCGCCTGTCTCGTCAACAAAGTCAACGTGTACATTCGTATCGTTCGGGTTTACTTTTCTTCTGCGCTTGTAAACGGGCAGGAAGACCGGTTCGATACCGGAAGTCGTCTGTGTCATCAGACTGGTTGTTCCTGTAGGAGCAATCGTCAGACATGCAATATTACGACGGCCATATTTCTTCATTTCTGCATACAGTTCCGGATCAGCCTCGGCAAGACGCTGAATGAACGGATTGTTCTGTTCGCGCTCATTGCTGTATATTTCGAAAGCACCGCGTTCTTTTGCCATTTCAACCGAAGAACGATAGGCACCGAGGGCCACTGTCTTATGTACTTTTTCAGAGAATTCGGTTGCTTCTTCGGTTCCGTAGCGCAGACCTAAAGCAGCAAGCATATCGCCTTCCGCAGTGATTCCCACACCTGTACGGCGACCTTGACCGCTCTTCTTATATATCTTGTTCCACAAGTTGCGTTCGGCATGTTTTACCTCTTCGCCTTCCGGGTCTTGATCGATCTTTTCCATGATACGTTCGATCTTCTCCAGTTCGAGGTCGATGATGTCGTCCATGATGCGTTGAGCCAGCGCAACGTGTTTTTTGAACAATTCGAAATCAAAATAGGCATCCGGTTTAAACGGATTTACTACATAAGAATATAGATTGATAGCCAGCAGACGACAAGAGTCATAAGGACACAATGGAATTTCACCGCATGGATTGGTAGATACAGTCTTATAACCTAAATCTGCGTAGCAATCGGGCACAGATTCACGGATAATCGTATCCCAGAATAAAACACCGGGTTCTGCCGATTTCCATGCATTGTGCACAATCTTCTTCCATAATGTGGAAGCATCTATTTCTTTAGTGGTAGTCGGATTTGCCGATTCAATCGGATATTGTTGTATATAAGGTTTCTCGTCAACTGCCGCCTGCATGAAAGCGTCGTCCAGCTTTACGGAAACATTGGCTCCGGTAACTTTTCCTTCCGTCATTTTAGCGTCGATGAAGGCTTCCGAATCCGGATGCTTGATAGACACACTCAGCATCAGTGCACCACGACGACCGTCCTGAGCGACTTCGCGGGTAGAGTTGGAATAACGTTCCATGAACGGAACGAGACCAGTGGAAGTCAATGCCGAATTTTTAACGGGAGAACCTTTCGGGCGGATGTGAGACAAGTCATGACCTACTCCTCCACGTCTTTTCATGAGCTGTACTTGTTCCTCGTCGATTTTGATGATAGCGCCATAAGAGTCTGCTGCGCCGTCTACCCCGATTACGAAGCAGTTGGATAGTGAAGCGACCTGATAGTCATTACCGATACCCGTCATCGGGCTTCCTTGCGGAACGATGTACTTAAAATGATCCAGCAGATCATACAGTTCCTTTGCTGTCAGTGCATTCGGATACTTTGCCTCGATACGTGCTACTTCATTGGCAATTCTCCAATGCATATCTTCCGGAGATTTTTCATAGATGTTTCCGAAAGAATCCTTTACTGCGTACTTGTTTACCCAAACCCTTGCAGCAAGCTCGTCGCCTTGAAAATATCGTAAAGATTCTTCGTAGGCTTCGTCATAAGAATAAATTTGTTTTTCCACGATCCAATGTGTCTTAGATTTTATTATTTAATAAGTAATGTGTAGAAGTTTACTTATCAGTAACAAATGTGGCTGCAAAGCTAAGAATGTTTTTTTATCTATCAAAATAAAAATGCAACATTTTATCAACAGGCTTTAAGTTTTCCGTTTGTTATTGTTAAGTCTTTGATTAACAGATAACTTTGCTTTTTGTTCATGGCTTTAAGTTTTCCAAAAAGAAAATTAGATTATTTCATTGATATGGCAAAATAATATTTCTTTTTGTATCTTTGCAAAAAAAAGATATGTTTGAAACCGTAAAGAACAGAAGAACAATCCGGAAATACCAGCAAAAAGATATTGCTCCTGATTTGTTAAATGATTTGCTCGAAACCTCTTTCCGCGCTTCTACGATGGGAGGGATGCAACTTTATAGTGTTATAGTGACTCGCGATGCAGAAATGAAAGAGAAACTTTCTCCTGCTCATTTCAATCAGCCGATGGTAAAAGGGGCACCTGTCGTGCTTACTTTTTGTGCCGATTTCCGCCGTTTCAGCAAGTGGTGTGAACAGAGAAACGCTGTTCCCGGCTACGATAATTTAATGTCTTTTATGAATGCGTCTATGGATACCTTGTTGGTTGCGCAAACCTTCTGCACGTTAGCTGAAGAGGCAGGCTTGGGTATCTGTTATCTGGGAACGACTACTTATAATCCGCAAATGATCATCGATACACTTCAACTGCCGAAACTGGTATTCCCTATTACGACGATCACAGTCGGCTATCCGGACGGTACTCCGGCCCAGGTGGACCGCTTGCCTCTCGAAGCTGCCGTGCATCAGGAAGTTTACCATGATTATACTCCGGAAGACATCGATCGCTTGTACGAGTATAAAGAATCACTGCCGGAAAATAAACAGTTTATAGAAGAAAATAAGAAAGAAACTCTGGCACAAGTATTTACGGATGTACGTTATATAAAGAAAGACAATGAATTTATGTCTGAGAACTTGTTGAAAGTGCTTCGTCAACAAGGATTCTAATGATAAGTAATAGGTAATAAGTAATAGGTAATAAGTAATAGGTAATAGCTATGCGGACTGCACTTGTTTATGCAGCTTCGATATTACCTATTACTTAATACCTATTACTTGAATTATGCTTTCTTCTTCAGCAACGACTCAATCTCCTGTACCTCAGCCTGAAAGCTTTTATCTACTTCCAACTGACCTTTTACAGTCTTGCAAGCATGCAGCACTGTCGCATGATCCTTATTGCCGATGAACTTACCGATTTTTGAAGTTGAGAAATCCGTATAATTCTTAGCCAGGTACATTGCAATCTGACGTGCCTGAACCACTTCTCTTTTTCTGGATTTGGTGTGAATAGCCGATGCTTCCAGATCAAAGTGCTTGCATACTACTTTCAGTATATCGTCAATGGTAACTGCTTTTGTTTCGTTGTGAACTACGCCGTGTACAATATGTTGGGCTAAATCCAAGTCTATTTCTTTGTTGAAAATAGTAGAGCGTGCCATAATGGCGATGACGATACCTTCCAGGTCTCGTACACTCTCATTTACATTTTCAGCGATATAGTCGATCACTTCCGGTGGGAATTGCAGACCGTCGCGGTGTATCTTGTTCCGCAGGATGTTTTTGCGGAGTTCGACAGTCGGTTTTTCCAGTTCTGCCACCATTCCCCATTTGAAACGGGTCAACAGACGTTCTTCCATACCCTGCAATAATACCGGGGCACGGTCGGAAGTCAGTATAAGCTGCTTTCCGTTTTGATGTAAATGATTGAAGATATGGAAGAAAGTATTTTGAGTTTTCGTTACTCCGGCAAATTCCTGAATATCATCAATGATTAATACATCAATTGTCTGGTAGAAGTTGATAAAGTCGTTGGTCGTGTTATTACGTACGGAGTCTGTATATTGCACTTGAAACAGATGTGCCGAAACATACAATACTCTTTTATCGGCATATAATTCTTTGATTTTAGTACCGATTGCGTTTGCCAGGTGTGTTTTCCCCACTCCGGACGCTCCGTAAAGGAACAATGGATTGAAGGCAGTACCTGCTGGATTTTGCGCAACCGCTTCTGCTACGCTTCTTGAAAGTTTGTTGCTGTATCCTTCTATAAAGTTCTCGAAGTTATAGTTCGGGTTCAAGTGCGGGTCTAAGTCCTGTACGGCAGGAGCTTTCAGGAAACTGGGCGCCTTGTTGCCACCGACGATGCTTTTAGGAGTAACAGCTGTAGAACGATTGCTTGCTTCGAGATTCACGGTTTGATTCGGAATCGAAGTCTTGTCGACCATGACGTTATACATTAACTTGGTGCCTTCGCCAATAGCTTTGTACAATGTCTTTCGCAGCAAATCCACGAATTTCTCTTCCAGTATTTCATAGAAAAACTGGCTCGGGATCTGTACGATCAATGTTTTGTCCTCATATTTTAATGGAACAATCGGGGCAAACCAAGTATTATATGTCGTCTCTGGAACATTGTCTTTAATTACTTCGAGACAGCGGTTCCAAAGTACAACATGATTTGATTCAATCATAGTGACTTTAATACATTTATTAAATTAAGCGAAACTTCTACGTTTGCAAAATTGGGAATCTTATTTGGAAAAAACAAATTAGCTTTTTCTTGTTTTTCTCGGGCAAACAATAATGTGTTTACTTTCAATGACTTATAGAATTGTGTTGGAACACTGTCTGTTTCCCCTCTCTTGCAAAATTATAAGTATCTGTATTTTAGTTGTTTATCGTTTTATTCTTACTCTTTTATACTTCCCGTACTTGTTTGTACGGGAATATTATTTCGGTCTGTAGATAGACTTTTGCAGAGGTTATACTCCCTTTTATATACCGCCTGCTTATTTAGATAAAATCTATATAAGAAAAATTTGCTACTTGTCTTTCTTCCCGAATAAAGAGAAATGAACGTACCGTTTGGGGTGTGCTTTCAGGTCTTCCAGTAAGCTCGCCGCATTCTCTGTGGTAGCGTTCAGATTGTTATATAAAGCAGGGTCGTTGAAGAGCAGTCCGATAGTGTTATCTTTGCTGTTCAACTTCTCTGTAATCATTTTTACGTTAGCGAGTGTTGCGTCAACTTTTTGGAAAATGGCGCTGTAGTCCACTTCCTTCAAGTTACCGCTGATCGCTACAAAATTATCTCCGATGGTATTGAGCTTGCCGGTCAGCTGGGGGATGTCCTTACTCATGAGTCCTTTCATCTGAGAGCTGACTACAGCAAGATTGGCGGTAGTCGTTTCGATAGAGTGCAGCGTAGAAGGGATGCTCTTGTCACCTACGATGTTGTTCAGTGAGGTGAGGATGGAATCCAGTTTCGGTAACATACTCTCAATTTGGGGCATGAGTTTCGCTACGCTTTCCATCATTCCGTTGTTCAATGTGCCGGGGATGGTGTCGCCTATGGCATATTTCTCACGCGGGTTGTTGGCGAGAAGAATATTCATGCGTACGCCTCCCATCAGTTCGGATACAAGTTCTGCGCTACTTCCTTTCGGGATGCGGAGTTCGGTGTCCAGTTCGACTTCAACGATCACATTTCCGGGATTTACATAGTCATATTCGATGTCGCGTACAATACCTACACGAACGCCATCAGCAAAAACAGGGCTCGACTTGGTCAGTCCGTTTACATTCTGAAACTTGGCATAGAAATAGCTTGAAGGCTGAAACATATGTATGCCTTTCAGCCAATTAATTCCATAGACAAGCACGCATAATGCTACGATACCTGCAATTCCTATTCGAACTTCTTTTGTAATGTACTTCATTTTATTTTCTATTTATTTCTTCTTTTTTTAAATTCGGCTATCGCTTCGTTGACATTCATCTTTTCGCCGTTTCGGAAGGCGATGATGAATGCGTCTTTGAATTGTGCCGAGATGGTACGCTTGGTGCGTAATACTTTATTGTAATCACTGGAAGCGCCATACGTATATTTGTACAGTCCTTTTTCTTTGTAATAATCCACATCCTTCAGTCCTTTCAGTCGTTTGTCATTCTTAGTAAGAGGCTTTGAGGAGGTGAGTATCTGTATCTTAAACGTTATTTCGCTGTCATTGGTTGCGCTTTCTGAGACAATAGGCCGTTTGGGAGCTGTTTTTGTGGCGGTGGCGGGTGTTGTACTTGCTTCGGCCATCAGTTCCCTTTGTTCCGGAGCGCTTGTTGCCGGTTCTTCGGTTGGGATAATTGTTTTGCTGGCTCCGGTCAGGCGTATCTCCTGTTCTCTTTTGTAGTTTAAGAATGCGTGGTAGATGCCTTTGGCCATTGTGTTGGCTCCGGCTTCCGAGTTGAGATAGCGTTCTTCTTCCGGAGTTGAGATGAAGCCCAATTCTACCAGGATACTTGGCATGGCGCTTGCTTTCAGCACCAGGAATCCGGCTTGATGCACTCCGCGGTCTACCCGTTTGCAGGTATGGCGGAATTGCTTCTGTACAAGTGATGCCAGATGTACGCTTTGTTCCATGTATTTATCCTGCATAAATTCGAAGATAATGTAGGATTCCGCCGAGTTCGGGTTGAAGCCGGCGTATCTGGTCTGATAGTCGCTTTCATAGAGGATTACCGAGTTCTCTCGTTTGGCTACTTCCAGATTGGCATCGGATTTGGCCAGACCCAGTGTCCATGTAGAAGCTCCTTTGGCGGTGCGGTTTTTTGCCAGAGCGTTGGTGTGGACAGAGATAAAGAGATCGGCTTTTGCGTTATTGGCTATTTCTGCCCGTCGGTCCAGGGGGATAAAGACATCCCTGCTGCGGGTATAGATCACTTTGACGTCATCGCAGTTTTTTTTGATCAGGTTTCCCAGTTTCAGTGCGACGTTCAGATTGATGTTTTTCTCTTTGGATATTTTCCCGATGGCACCAGGGTCGTGACCGCCATGTCCGGCATCGATGACTACTACGAAATCTTTCCCCCATAAATTGCCGATACATAGGGGAGAAGCAAGTAGCCAGAGGCAGATTGATATATATAATATGTAGGTTCTATGCGGTTTCATATTTAAATACGGTGCAAATGTAGTAGAATTTTGCAGAAAACTCATGATTTACACTTAAGTTTTGTGTTTTTTTCGGTTTAATGGTAGCTTTTCTCCCGAAATCTCTGTTACTTTGCATCTCCAAGAAAAAATATACGACGATGCTTAAGTTTTTGAAGAATTGGACGTTGCCTATTGCGATGCTGGTAGGTGCTGTCGGTTATCCGATATTTATCTACTTTTCTTTTCTGACTCCCTATCTTATCTTTACGATGTTACTGTTGACTTTCTGTAAGGTATCACCGCATGATTTGAAGCCTAAACCGTTGCACGCATGGTTGTTGCTGATTCAGATCGGGGGTGCTTTCCTTGCTTATTTATTGCTTTACCGTTTCAATAAGATTGTAGCGGAGGGGGTGATGGTATGTATTATTTGTCCTACGGCTACGGCTGCTGCGGTGATTACTTCCAAGTTGGGAGGGAGTGCGGCAAGTCTGACTACTTATACATTGTTGGGTAATATCGGTGCTGCTATTGCGGTGCCTATTCTCTTCCCTTTGATAGAGGTAAATCCGGATGTAAGTTTTTGGGGAGCATTTTGGGTTATTTTGAGTAAGGTGTTCCCCTTGTTGATCTGCCCTTTCCTTGCAGCATGGCTGTTGAGTAAATTCCTGCCGAAAGTGCATCAGAAGTTACTGGGATATCATGAACTCGCCTTTTATTTGTGGGCGGTCTCTTTGGCTATTGTGACGGCTCAGACCCTGTATTCGTTACTGAACGATCCTGCGGATGGTTTCACGGAAATAATGATTGCGGTCGGTGCCTTGATTGCCTGTTGCTTGCAGTTCTTTTTGGGAAAGACTATCGGCTCGGTCTATAATGACCGCATCAGTGGCGGGCAGGCACTGGGGCAGAAGAATACGATTCTTGCTATCTGGATGGCGCATACTTATCTGAACCCGTTATCGTCTGTTGCTCCCGGTTCGTATGTCCTATGGCAAAACATATTCAATAGTTATCAGTTGTGGAAAAAGAGAAGAAATGAGATAAAATATTAAATATAAGATATTGATATTTAGTGTTTTGTGTTTATTAAATGTAATTTCCTTTATTTTCCTTATTTTCTTGTTTAGTCTAATAAATGCCTTTATTTTGTTACTATTTTGTTACCTGTATTCATTGAAGTAACAAAACAAATCGCTATATTTGTATCAGTAACAAAATAAGAACATAATTATGGCGAAGAAAAAACAAGAAGTTAAATTGAAAGAACCTGTAAGGATTAGATTCAAGCAGCTTGCCAATGGCAACCAGTCTATTTATTTGGACTACTATACAGGTGATGTTATTAGAAAAGAAAATTATGTTGGCGGTAAACGGCAATATGAATTTTTGAAATTATACCTTATACCCGAAAAGACAAGAGAGGATAAGGCAAAGAACGAAGCTACGTTGGCTCTTGCAAAAGCTATTCAAAGCAAGCGGATAGTAGAGTTGCAAAATGATGCACACGGCTTTCAGAACACCAACAAGTCAAAAGCGAATGTGATTGATTATTTAATGAACATGAGAAGCCAATCTAAAGAACGTGGCAGCTTGAACTATGAAAAGACCGTTGGTAATACCATTCGTGAACTAAAATTGTTCAGAGGGGATTATATCGCTTTTCGTGATATAGATAAGGACTTCTTGAATAGCTTTGTGGATTTCTTGAAACAAGCGAAGAAAGCAAGCAAGTTTGGTTTGTTAAAGGCTGGGGGTGTATTAAGTAATAATTCCGTTATTGCTTACTATGGAGTGCTGCGTACCGCTATAAATAGAGCCTATAAAGAGGGGATTATTACGGTCAATCCAACGAAAGAGTTTGATTTTGCCAGTAAGGTAAAAGCGGAAGTCAGCCGCAGGGAGTATTTGACAATAGAGGAATTGAAGCGGCTTATCGGGACAGAGTGCAAGTATGAGATAATGAAACAAGCCTTTCTTTTCAGTTGTTTGTGTGGGCTGCGTGTAAGCGATATAAGAAAATTGAAGTGGAACGATTTGCAGAAAAGCGGTGAAAGAATAAGGATTGAAATAAAGATGCAGAAAACAAAAGAACCGCTTTATCTGCCTATATCCGATGAAGCGTTAAAGTGGTTGCCGCAACAAAATGAAGCAAAAGGCGATGATTTGATTTTTCCTTTGACGCATGAGGGAACTATAAATAAAATACTTCAAAAATGGGCGAAAGATGCAGGGGTTATTAAGCATATCTCGTTTCATGTTGCCCGGCATACCCATGCTACCATGATGCTTACATTAGGGGCTGATTTGTACACGGTTAGCAAATTGTTAGGACATAAAAATATTGCCACAACTCAAATTTATGCGAAGATTGTCGATAAGAAAAAAGAAGAAGCTATAAGTCTGATACCGAATTTGACGGACTGATTTAATAAGAAAGTACGGTTATGTCACAGTTACCGTACTTTCTTTCTTTTTTTTGTCTTTGTTTAGCTGGAAAAATATATCTTTGTTTCTACTAACTGAAACATAGATTATTATGACAGAAGAAGAACTGAAAATAAAATTCGACCATATACAAGGTATATTCAATCGCTGTATCAATCATGCCAGCCAAGTTATGATAGATAATATTGCCTCTAAGTCCTTATATTTCGACGAAGAACAGGCAGATAAACTGGAACAGCAAGAATATGTTCGTACCGCTGATGAGTTGGTGCAGTTATATATTCGTTATTCTGTGTTGAATGATATTCCATATTTTTATTCTGTATCTGACTTCTTTTGGGAAAGCGGTTTTTATGAATC
The DNA here is from genome assembly GCF_023656585.1 of Bacteroides sp. B1-V-101. NCBI lineage: Bacteria > Pseudomonadati > Bacteroidota > Bacteroidia > Bacteroidales > Bacteroidaceae > Bacteroides > Bacteroides sp. B1-V-101. The sequence goes on from NZ_JAMOKH010000014.1 coordinate 134,807, forward strand.
CTTGAAATCCGATGAGAAAAGAAAATACATGTCGTTTAATCCTCTTTCATTTGATTATTCCCGGTATGAGCAAGATAATACGGTTTATGATGAAGAACTGCCTTATTTTTCCGTAGTAGTTAAAACTGTTGTATTAGAAAAATATTCTGCGTACTTGCGAAAAAAGAAAGAAAGTAAGGTGCAAGCGGAAATGCAGCCACAACAGAAAGAGCCGCAACCAATTCAAGATAAATACCAAGAGCCTAAGATTATCTCCCATATTGCTGAAACAGAAAATCCGTTCAAGTCTATTTTAAACGACAGGCAAATAGCATTGTTGGTGGATTGTATCAATGAAGTGGAAATTTTCAATGCCCCTATGACTTTTGAAGATTTGAAAGCAATACTTTCTTGTAAACCAAAAGTTATATTCAGGTCTAATAACAACAGGCAGGTAGCTTTTCTTTTTTCGGAGTTAAGCAATCGTGGTTTGATAACACCTAACTGGCAATCTGTTATAGCAAAGAATAAGTTGTTTGTTACGAAGAATATAAAGAAAGATAAATATCTGAATCAAGGTGATTTAGCCACAGCCGCTAATTATGTAAAAGGGGTGGAACATGAAAAAGATTATGTAACCATCAGCAATTATATCAAACAACTGAAAAAACTTTAAGAATAGGTTAAGACCTCAAACATAGCTTAATCCGTTATCAAGCTATTCCTCAATACTTTTGCCCCCGTAATCGATTACAAGAAACCGGAGGGCATGCACTCCATATTGTCTAACGCAAATACTTTTGTTATATGGAAACAAGTATTGAGAAGCGAGTTACAGAACTCGAAAATTTAGTGTTCCTTTCAAAGAATGTGCTTAGCTTCGATGAAGCGAGCAAGTTCTTGAACCTTTCAAAAAGTTACCTGTACAAGCTGACTTCGGGTAACTTGATACCCCATTACAAGCCGCAGGGCAAAATGCTTTATTTTGAGAAAGCGGAACTGGAAGCGTGGTTGCGTCAGAACCCGGTGAAGACGCAGGCGCAGATAGAGCAGGAAGCGCAGAAATATATCCTTAACCGTCCCCTAAAGAAATAGCGGCTATGGAAAATAGAAAAGCGACAGAAGCCGGGCAGGATGTCACCATGCAGAAAGAGGATTTTGCAGCCCTTTGGAAAACCATTCATCTAAAAGTGACGGACACTTACGAAGTGCCGCCCGAAATGCTTTGGGTGAACGGTTCTACCATCGGCACGCTGGGCAATTTCAGCGCATCCACAGGCAAAGCCAAGAGTAAGAAGACATTCAACATTTCCGCTATCGTTGCGGCAGCGTTGAAGAATGACGAGGTACTGAAGTATTCGGTATGTCTGCCACCGAACAAGCGGAAAATCCTCTATGTAGATACCGAGCAGAGCAAATACCATTGCCATAAGGTCATGGAGCGTATTTTGCGCCTTGCCGGACTGCCTACCGACAAGGATATGGACGATTTTATTTTCATCGTGTTGAGGGAGCAGACCCCCGACAAACGGAAGCAGATAATCGGCTATATGCTTGAAAATATGCCCGATGTGGGGTTACTCATCATTGACGGAATCCGTGACTTGATGTATGACATCAACAGCCCCAGTGAATCGACGGACCTAATCAACCTCTTAATGCGCTGGTCAAGCGGATATAACTTGCATATCCATACCGTACTGCATTTGAACAAGGGGGATGACAACACAAGGGGACATATCGGCACGGAATTGAACAACAAGGCTGAAACCGTCCTGCAAATCACCAAAAGTACGCAGGACGGTAACATAAGCGAGGTAAAGGCGATGCACATACGTGACCGGGAGTTTGACCCGTTCGCATTCCGTATCAATGACAACGCATTGCCCGAAGTCGTGGACGGTTATGTATTCAAGCAGCCCAGCCAAGACAGGGGCTTTCCACTGGCAGAACTGACGGAGCAACAGCACAGGACAGCTTTGGAAAACGGTTTTGGCAAACAGGTTATATATGGTTACGAGAATGTCCTAAAGACCTTGAAACAGGGTTATGCGAGTATCGGCTACAAGCGTGGACGCAATATCCATGTGGAACTGAACAAGTTCCTTGTGAACAAGCGCATGATTGTGAAAGAGGGCAAGGGCTACCGCTACAATCCCGATTTCCATTATTAAAAGTCGGTTTGGTTTAGTCCGGGTGTATATATAAGAGGAACGGACTTACTATTTCTCTGCATCAGAACAAGCAGGTTTAGTATGGTACGGGTATATATATAACGGACTAAACAGGACTGGCGCACTTTTCAACTATTTTTTAATCCCCAAAAAAGAAAATGTTATGAACATCGAAGATGTGAAACAAATACCCATCGTAGACTATCTGCACAGTTTAGGTTACTCTCCTGTCAAGCAGCAGGGTAACGGCTTATGGTACAAATCACCGTTAAGGGAGGAACACGAACCGTCTTTCAAGGTGAATACCGACCGCAACCTTTGGTATGATTTTGGAGGAGGCAAGGGCGGCAACATCATTGCACTGGCAAAGGAACTCTATTGTTCCGACAGCCTGCCATACCTTTTAAACCGGATAGCGGAACAGATACCGCACGTTCGCCCGGTCAGTTTTTCTTTTCCCCAGCGTAGGACAGAACCGAGTTTCCAGCATTTGGAAGTCCGTGACCTTACCCATCCGGCATTGCTCCGTTACTTGCAGGGACGGGGTATCAATATCGAACTGGCAAAACGAGAATGTAAGGAACTACATTTTACCAATAACGGCAGACCGTTCTTCGCTATCGGTTTCTCGAACATGGCAGGAGGTTACGAGGTGCGCAACTCCTTTTTCAAAGGCTGTATCGCCCCGAAAGACATCACCCACATACGGCAGCAGGGAGAGCCGAGGGAGAAATGTCTGGTGTTCGAGGGTTTCATGGACTACCTTTCTTTCTTTACGCTCCGCATGAGGAACTGTCCGACCATGCCCGACCTTGACAGGCAGGATTATGTCATTCTTAACTCTACCGCCAATGTGTCGAAAGCCATTGACGTGATGTTCCCGTATGAGCGCATCCACTGTATGCTTGACAATGACAAGGCAGGATATGAAGCGACACGGGCTATCGAATTGGAATACTCCTACCATGTGCGTGACTTCTCGCACAATTATAGGGGCTATTCGGACTTGAACGATTATCTGTGCGGCAGGAAGCAGGAACAGAAAAACGCAGCCAGCCAAACGCAGGAAACGAAGCAGGAAATCGGACAACGTGCCGCCCCAAGACAGAAAAAGGGCAGGGGTATTTAGTCCGGCAGGATTACCAACGGCTGGCGGTTTAATTTGGAGAGCAAGGTTATGTTTCGGTAGACCGAAACCACCTTGCTTTGCTTACCGCAAAGGAAACCGCTCCCGTTGGTCGCAATTTCTAAGATACCACCTAAAAGTAAAAAGACATGAAGAAGATACAGGACAAGCCGGGCGGTCGTCCGGCAAAAAAACGGACGGACAAGCAGAAAAAGGTAGTCAGCACGAAGCTGACCGAGTTGCAGTATTACGCCATCAAGAAGCGAGCCGGGGAAGCCGGGTTGCGTATCAGTGAGTATGTCCGGCAGGCGGTTGTTTCGGCAGAGGTCATACCCCGGTTGAACAGGCAGGATGCGGACACCATCCGTAAGCTGGCAGGGGAAGCCAACAATATCAACCAGCTGGCGCACCGGGCAAATGCCGGAGGTTTCGCACTGGTGGCTGTGGAACTGGTGAAACTTAAAAGCAGGATTGTTGAAATCATAAACCATTTGTCGGATGATTGGAAAAATAAAAAAGGGAAGCGGTTTTAAGGGCTGTGTGAACTATGTGCTTGGCAAGGAGCAGGCGGTTTTGCTTCATGCGGACGGGGTTCTGACGGAAAGCTGGAGCGATATAATCCGCAGCTTCTGTATGCAGACCGGGATGAATCCCGATTTGAAGAAGCCGGTCGGACACATTGCGTTAAGTTATTCGGCAGTGGATGTACCCAAATTGACGGACGAGAAAATGATAGAGCTTGCACAGGAGTATATGCGTGAAATGAAAATCACCGATACGCAGTATATCATCGTGCGCCACCAAGACCGGGAGCATCCGCACGTACATATTGTATTCAACCGCATAGACAACAACGGCAGGACCATTTCGGACAGGAACGATATGTACCGTAACGAACAGGTATGCAAGAAGCTGAAAGCCAAACACGGGCTTTATTTCGCCAAGGGGAAAGAGCAGGTGAAGCAGGACCGATTGAAAGAGCCGGACAAGTCGAAATACGAGATTTACACGGCTGTGAAGAATGAAATCGGCAAATCCCGTAACTGGCAGCAGTTACAGCATCGGTTAGCGGAAAAGGGTATCACCGTCCAGTTCAAACGAAAGGGACAGACCGATGAGATACAGGGCATATCCTTTTCCAAAGGCGAATACACGTTCAAGGGTTCGGAGATAGACCGCAGTTTCAGTTTTTCCAAACTGGATAAATGTTTCGGGGATGCAGGAATGAATGTTGCTGAAAGCCAACGGCAAACAACTTTCGCACCCGTTCGGGAACAAGCACTTGCACCGGGTAAGGCTGACAGTCCGTTGATAACTGGTTTGCTCGGTCTGTTTTCCGCTTCTTCTCCCCCAGTGGATGAAGAACCTAATTTTAATTTGAGAAAGAAGAAGAAAAAGAAAAAACGACTTAAATTGTAAAGACATGGAAGATAATTTGATTTTAGAGGGGCTTCTCTCTATGGTTACGGAACTGAAAGAGAAGCAGGAAGCACAGGTAACGCCAGCCAGTCGGGAGGAAACTCTCGAACGGCTGGGAGCAGTCGAACAGGCATTGTCGGAACTGCACAGTAATTCGGCTGTTCCCGAAAAGGATTTGCGGGCTATCCGAAGCCAGCTTGACGAGATAAGGAACGGGATGCAAAGTCAGCAGAAACATATCGAGGACACCAAGAAAATAGCATTGGAAACCTACCGTTGTTTCAAAGTAATGATTGATACTTTGGGCTCTTGCAAGACGGATAAAGAGGAAGCTGCACCCTTGCCGCTTTATCAACGGATTTACAACAAAATTACCTCTTGGATTCGTCCGGGATTGTTTGTTTTTTCGGCAGTGCTGGTTGTCTGTTCTGTTTCCATATTCTTGAATGTCCGTTTGGCTGAACGGATGCAGCAGTTGCAAGACAACGATATGAAATACCGCTACATTCTGATGAAAGGGGAAGCGGACGGGGGCTGCCTTGATTTGCTGGAAACGAATTTCAGTAGGGAACGGGATAACGCTTTCATCCAAAACTTGACTGATTCGGTGACGGATTTTGAATACCGCAGCAGGAAGCAGGCGGAAGCGTTGGAGCGTGCAAGGCTACTCAATGAACAAGCCGAGCAGTTGAGAAAGGAAGCTGATAAACTGGGTAAGCCGTAATCGGGGTGAAGCCGGAGTAATGAAATGTGAAAATCTTCTTACTCCGGCTGTCTCGTTTTGTTTTGATATGTGATTTTATACTTAACTTACTAATCAACAATTTCAAAACGTACAAGTATGGAATAATTCTTTTTGATAGTGCGAAAGCTGTCGAACGAGGCAGCATTGGAGGACATAACATTACTCTGTGCAAATGAAATGCTGCTTGTATTATTCCCTTCCACAATACGAATTACACTTCCCAGTTTTTTACCTAATGTTTCAACTAAATAAGCGGCTTTTCGCTGTGCGGCTTTCAATGCTTCTATCTTTCCTCTTTGGTGATATGCCAATATATCTTTGTTTTCCAGTTCACCGATACGCATCGTATTAATACCTTTCGTGTCTATGTGCTTGATTATTTCATCTATCTGTTTGAAGTCGGTCAGTGTAATGTCAAATTGCTTGGACACTAAAAAGTCTTGCCCTTGCTTTCGCCAATAATCGCCAATCTCTTGTGTACGGATTGCATCCTGCGTAATACCTGCTTCGGCAAGATTCTTTCGCAACCCTTGTTCTATTTGTGACAATGGTACTTTGGTGTGATATTCTTCGGGCTTAGACTTTCCGTCAAATTCTTCCTTGAAGTATTCACGGATTTCAATGATGTAGTGAATTTTGTCCGGTACGATTTCTATTTCCGATGTACCAGTCACTTCGACATATCGTTCATTAACATCTTGCGCTTGCGCAGTTAGAACCATAAAGAAGACAATAGCGGATAAAAATAATTTTAGTTTCATGATAGTTGAGTATTTATTTGATTTCAAATTCAGCATATAAGTTGATTTCATCTTTTTCTTTAAGTAAGAATGACTTACTTATACGATACTTCCCTTTGGGAAGATGGTAATATTCACCAATAGGAAATCGAAAACAATATAATAAAGGAGCTTCCTTTTTACAGAATACGTCAGCCTTAACATTTAGCTCAAATTTCTCTTGGGGTATACACCATTGTACCCCATTCCAAATACGTAAACTCCAATCTCGTCCAATCCAAAATTTTTCATTGGTAGGGTTGGTTACAAACACATTGATAACTGCCACATTTTCCCAATATACTTCACTTTCTGTCCACATCTGAAATCCTTGATTTTTATACTTATCTGGTAATTCTTTAGTGTACCATAAATTAAAGTTAGGTGATTCTAATATTACAGTATCTTTATCTGTTTTATTGTTCTCTTCAATTACGATGTTTGTAGAATCGTCGGAGCTACCGATAATAGCTACTGTATTGTCATCGGTCGCTTTCGGTTGGAAGCGCTTATGTTTATTTGAACAACTCACAATAAATGCACAAAACACAATGATTAGAATGATACTTCCAGCTTTCATAGTGAGATTATTTTACTTCAAACTCTGTATTCATGTATATTTCCAATTGCAATCCTATCTTGTATTTGTCGGGAGATAATTTCCCGGAATTGAATCGTTTCTTGTAATTAGGGTCGGTAATGCGACTGACATTCCATGATACAGGAATGGAAAACAACATTGCTTCTCCTGCTTCCAAACGTGCGCAATTCCTCATGTAATCAGATTCATCTCTCGAACCAGAACGGGCAAGTGGATGTACCATATACAATTCATCCGTTCCTACGCTCGGAAAAAACAGGGGTTGTACCGAAAGGTTGGTATGGTTTTCAAACTGTATGCGGATAGAATCGTTATCGGATTCCAATACCCTAAAACTAAAAGCCCCCTGCATCTCTGTTCCTTTCACGGGCTGAATCCCCATGTCTGTTAGGTTGCAATATGTGTAGATATTGGAGAACACGTAAAAGTGGACTTGGTATTTGTTCGGTTTCAACGGATATTTAAACTCGGACATATGAATGTGTTCGGGCAACGTATCGCCTTTAGACAAATCTCTGCCCACGCCAGCAAAGGCAAGATTGTCAATGAAAGGAAACTCTTTCCACTCTCCGCCTTTCCAGTACTTCATCCAATGTAATTCCGGTTCGGCGGTAGGAGCATCTACATTGATTACATCCAACGTAATTCGTTTGGTTGAGGACGAGTAAACGGGTTGTTGAGTACGAATTTTGTAAGCGTCCAGATGCGTAACGGAAACATTGGGAAGCCGTTGGATATGTACACGACTTTCGTACTTCTCTATTTCCGACTGTGAAAGAGGAAAATCAATGTTCTGTGCATTCAATTTCAGCGACCAAACGGACAAAAGGACAGATAAGTAAATCAGATTTTTCATACATATCTACTTGTTAATTATTTTATCATTCTTATTTATATAATACCAATTAGAGCTATCCCAGTAATGCTTTTCGCCTTTGGAATCGGGAACTTCTTTGTTTTCACCGGAGAAAGTAACCTTTGCTTTGCCGTTCTCGAATGGGTTAGCAAATTTAAATTGAGGCTTTATGACCACATTACCCAATGAATCGGCAAAACCTACCAATCCATCCTCGTTCATTATACGGAAAAGCCCTTCTTGTATGTAGTCGGGACCATTATCATATTTGAATACATAGAAAAGTTCTTTGCCCGCATTATTGATGCAGATTATTCGAGCGTCCTTTGGCTTGTTCTCATAAACAAAACCTAATTCTTTGATAGTGTCTGTCTGGCAGTATCTGTACTTGCCGTATGGTACAATGGTATCACCCCGTTCATTCAGATAACAGACCGGAACACCCACTTCCAAATAAGGCTCTGTGGTATGGGCGGTCAAGTATTTTCTCCAAATAGGCATTGTGAAATCTGTATATTCAATTGTATATTTCCCATTGATGAATAAAACTTCCCATGGGTATATAGATTTCAGCGTCTCTTTGAAGGCTATTGCTAACGGATGATTGCCATCCTCTATTGTTTCCCGTATAGGTCGCAAGAGGATAAAACGTATGTCGCAATCTTTAAAGTGTCCATCGTTGGTTAGTTGGAAATTTCGTATGACGAAAGTTATCCGCTGGTTTTTATATTTGGGAAAACGATTCCATGGAAATTTGCGAATAATCTCATCCTGTACATCTATTATCTTCAAGCCGGGCTTTTTATAGTTATGATAGGTAGTTGTATTTATCACCTTTCCATTCTTAATACGCAATACGCACTCTGTTTCCATATTACGGTCGAATCCGGAGTGTACATATCTTACCAAATCACCTTTTCCGGCTCGAAATTCGCCGTTTAGCCAACGAGCTTCAACGCTTCCATTCTCATAATAATAAGGTAAAAATGGTGCTTGTAATGCTTCTGCATGGTATATTAACGTAGAATCTTTTCGGTTTGTTTCATCATATACGCATACTTCTATGCGTTGCAAGCAAAGGTAATCGTTCTGTATCTCCCAAAAGGCTGTATATCCTTCCCAATTTCCTGTTGAAACACAATGGTTGTCAGGTATGAAATCCATCAAGCGTTTATATAAAGTGGAATCCATATTTATTGGTTTAGCCATAAAGACCCAACTATCTCCATTGAATGATATAATATCACCCGACAGTCCTGTAGCTTTAGCTTGTAAAAAGAAACAGAGCAACAAGATAATAGTGAAGTAATTTTTAATGCGCATAAACCTTTCTTTTTATAATGAAACTCTTCTCAAAAATAGGAATAAAGAATAACTCCATCAATTTTAGAGTTCTCTTTTTTCATTAGGTTTAAGCTAATTAACGTTTAATATTCGAGAAAGGATTTTGGTATGTATTGTAAGTTTAGTCTGTTCTTTTGCCTATATATCCAAAACGAACTAAACTTATTCTTGTTGACAGCAAAATATATATACTGGCGAAAAGAAAAACAGTATTCTTCTTTTCGCCAGTTTTGCTTTTATGGTTAGAGGGCTTTTGTTACCTTTGCACATGAAGCCCACCACAAAGCGATTTCTTCGTTTTTTTTGTTACTATTTTGTTACCAGCTATTAGTAATAGGTGGGCTTTTATTTTGATAATCAGATTTATATGATGTTGTATATATAATATGTGGCAGAACATCATCAATAGCTGGCAGTTGTGGAAGAAGAGAAAGAAAGAGATAAAATAGTGAATATAAGATATTGATATTTAGTTATTTGTTGTTTGTATCTCTCTTTTCCTTTGTTTTTCCTATTTTCCTACTTATATAGAGGAGCGTATAGATAGCTATCATTATGGTTCAACAGAATATGATTCGGCTGTAGGAGCATTGTTCCTTCCATGAACAGCAAAATATGTATGCTGGCGAAAAGAGAAAAACACCTTTGTTTTCTTTTCGCCAGCATTATTTTTGTACTTTTGTCGCATATAACAAAACGCAAATGGATATAAATCAGAATTATAGAGAAGCGGTAAAGACCATAAAAGAAGCTATTCTGCGCAGCCAGTACCGTGCAGCCACATCGGTGAACAAAGAACAGCTATCTCTTTATTACGGCATCGGACGTTACGTGTCGAAAAATTCCCGTATAGGCTTTTGGGGTAAAGGAGCAATAGAGCAAATATCTTCTCTGTTGCAAAAAGAATTGCCGGGGCTAAGGGGATTTTCAACTTCGAATATAAAGAATATGCGAGTTTTCTATGAAGAATGGGAACCTGTTCTAAATCGCCAGCCACTGGCTGGCGATTTGGTATTAGATGAAAAATTGCTGTTGAGCGTAATTCGCCAGCCACTGGCTGATGAATTTAACTGGTCAGACTTCTTTTCAATCGGCTTTAGTCATCATATCGAAATAATATCCAAAGCTAAAACTTTGGAAGCAAGGCTATTTTATATACATGAGTGCGCTATTCGCTATTGGAGTAAATACACTTTAAGGGATTACTTAAAAGCAGACCTGTACAGCCACCGGGGAACTTTGCCTAACAATTTCGCACAAACATTGCCTGATACTAAGCAAGCGCTAAAAGCTGTTTGTTCATTCAAAGATGAATACTTGCTTGATTTCATCAATGTGGAGGAACTGGATGAGCAGGAAGAGGATTTAGACGAAAAGATAGTAGAAAAGTCGATTGTTGCCAACGTGAAGAAGTTTATTATGACTTTTGGGCAGGATTTCAGTTTTATAGGCAATCAATATCGTGTTGAAGTGGCTGGAGAGGAAATGTTCATTGATTTGTTGTTTTTCAATCGGGAACTTAATTCTTTAGTGGCGGTTGAATTGAAGTCCGGGAAATTCCGCAGTTCGTATTTAGGACAACTGAATACTTATCTTTCCGCTTTGGATTCATATGTGAGAAAACCGCACGAGAATCCCTCTATCGGAATAATACTTTGCAGAGAAATGAATCAAACTTTTGTAGAATTTGCAGTTCGTGATTATAACAAGCCGATGGGAGTCGCTACTTACCGTACATCCAAAGATATGCCGGAACGACTTCGTAACGCCTTGCCTGACATTGAGGAACTGAGAAAGTTATTGTAGAGCGAAAGCCTATCTCTTTTTTGGCAGGTAATTTCCCTTTGTTGCCTTTGTAGTGTACTGAATAAGTTGACACTTCAAAAATCGAAAATAAAGATGAAATATTCGAAAAAGAAGTACAACTATTACAGTGATGATGAACGAATGTCTTATATTCGTGAGTATTTATCAAG